>JAJQGR010000023.1 GCA_021200345.1 Lachnospiraceae bacterium
TCGGTAAATTCCTCTTCCCGCAGGGTGGAAATAACGGAGGCGCTGGCCGGTCTTAGCTCCGCGAAAAAGCCATAGGGATCGCAGTGATCAATGACCCGTCCGTCCCGGTAGTGGATGCGAAATTTGTACATCATTCCCTCTTTTGCTTCCGGCACAGTAAGCTCCCAGAAATTGCCGTCCAGGACCTTTTGCATGGGGGATTCCTGCCAGTGGTTGAACTCTCCGATCACGCCGATGGAGACGGCAGAGGGAGCAAACGTGCGGAAAACAGTACCGCCCTGCCAGATGGTATGGGCACCAAGATATTGGTATGCTTCAAATTCCTGCCCAGTGTAGAAACCGAATAAATCCATGGAGTACCTCCTAAAATGATAGACACAAGTTGTTTTTCCGACTATAATATATTATATTTTATTATAAATAACCAGGCAAAAAAATCCACCCTCAAATCTGTCAAAAGGTAGGATAAACAACTTTTTTGTCAGATGGTTGAAAAAGTTCATTTGTAAAAGGAGCTGGATAAACAGCTTTTGGTCAGATGTCTGAAAAAAGTTAAATGGAGGAAGTTAAGACACAAAATGGATATCAGAGTGAAAAAAACAAGGGAAAGCATCACCAATGCGTTTCTGGAACTGCGCAGCCGAAGGCCTCTGGAAAAAATCACGGTAAAGGAGCTGTGTGAGAAGGCGATGATCAATAAATCCACCTTTTATTCTCATTATACGGACGTGTATGATTTGTCGGAGCAGTTGGAAAACGAAGTGGTGGAATCCGTGCTGTCCAATTTGACAGTGCCTGCAGATTTTAAAACCTCAGAATTTGTGTCCGAGCTGTTTTACGCACTCCACTCCTGTGACCGGCTGATCAACATCCTCTTCTCCGGGGACAGGCAGGCACGACTTCTGGCGGTGCTCAAGCCTCAGCTTCAGAAGCTGTTCCTGCCCTATTTTCTGGAGCACACGGACAGTCCCGAGAAAGCCGGTATTCTCCTGAATTTCAGCATCAATGGCTGTTATTACGCATTCATGGAAAACCGGGCTTACGGAGATGATTTTGTCATACAGGTACTGGGAGAAATAAATGACAACATGTTGAAAACGCTGTGAAGCCCCCCGCCACTTCCGGCAGGAGGCTTCCTTTCTTCACATTCGGCTGATTATTCGCAGTTATCAAAGCCCGGATTGAAGGCGTAGAAGTTTTTCTCATTCAGCTTATCCTGGCAGATTCTTAAGGCTTCGCCGAATCTCTGGAAGTGCACGATTTCCCGCTCTCTCAGAAAACGGATCGGGGCGATCACGTCCGGATTGTCGATCAGACGAAGGATGTTGTCGTAGGTGCTCCTGGCTTTCTGTTCTGCTGCAATCATGTAAGAACAACTTTCAGTCAAAAATGATAGGACAAGCACTCTCAAAACAATCTTAACACATAAATAAGCACCGCACAGGCGGCGTTTCTCACTCCCACGCCGGGAGAACAGGAACGCCGCTTTTTTCATGCCCTTTGTTACGCAGTAGGGGCAGAAAAACCGTTGATTTTCAAGGCATTGCGGGCGCGTTTTTTAAAAGGAAAGGGATTTATACCTTTTCCCCCGAAAATGCGGTTCTACTGCGTAACATACACGAAGCAAAGGAGTGATGAAGCTATGGCAGTTTTCAGAGTGAAGCGCAACAAAGGCTATACCGTAATGAGCAACCACCATTTACGCGACAAGGAGCTGTCCCTAAAGGCAAAGGGGCTGTTGTCGCAAATGCTGTCGCTGCCGGAAAACTGGGACTATACCCTAGCTGGGCTGTCCCACATCAACCGGGAGAAAATCGACGCCATCCGGGAAGCCGTTAAAGAGTTGGAACGCGCCGGATATATTGTCCGTTCAAGAGAACGGGATGAAAAAGGACGCCTGCGCGGAGCCGCTTATGTGATTTATGAACAGCCGCAGCTTCCGCCTGTACCGGATTTACCTGTATTGGAAAATCCAACACTGGAAAACCCTACGTTGGAAAATCCAATGCAATTAAATAAAGATATACAAAAGACAGATTTATCAAAAAAAGAAAAATCAAATACAGATTCCTTTCCTATCCTTTCTGCTCTCCCCTCTCCTTATGCTGGGGAAGCGGCTGCGCCGCCGGAACGGAAAGGAACGGAAACGACCTCACCGAGCGCATTTGATATTTATGCAGAGATCATCAGGGACAATATCAGCTATGACGTTCTGGTACAGGACAGGCAGATTGACCGGGACAGGCTTGACGAACTTGTTGACCTCATACTTGAAACCGTCTGCACCCGCAGAAAGACAATCCGCGTCGCGGGGGACGACTATCCGGCGGAGCTTGTAAAAGCAAAATTTATGAAACTGGACAGCGAACATATCCGCTTTGTCCTTGACTGTATGCGGGAGAACACAACCAGAATCCGCAACATCAAGCAGTACATGAAAGCTGCCCTTTTCAATGCCCCGTCCACAATCGGGAATTATTACACGTCTCTTGTCTCCCACGATATGGCAAGCGGCGCGTTATCTCCCCGCAAGCCGCAGTACGGCGATGAGGACTATTATTCTTTCAATCCGGGCGAAAGCCTGTAAATAACAAAATTACAAGGAGGATTTACCATGACAAGGAAAACAGGAGCTTTGATTTTTGACGAAACCGCAGACCGCTATGACATCCGCTTTGACCTTGCCGAGTATTACGGCGGGCTGCATTGCGGTGATTGCTTTGAAGTATTTGCGCGTGGGAAATGGAAACCGACCCGGATAGAAATGACCCCTGCGCAGGAATGGTATCTTGTAGGGGTACGGGCGCGCGACCTGAACGGGCTGCGGGTACGGATTTAATAACTATGGCGCGGGGCAGGCCAAAAGCGGCTGCCCTTTTTTGCGCCCTGGCACCATCATACGAAAGGAGGATAAGGCTTGCAGGATGAAATCAATGAAAAGACCATAGCCCTGTATATCAAGACCGGGAAGCTGACTGCCCAGACACTTCAAAAGGCTATGAAAAAGCTGCTTGCGGAGATGAAAAAACAGAAAAGCAAAACCCCGCACGGAAAGCAGACATTAAAACAGCTTATGAAGCAGAATACGGGCGTTTCCAATATCGAGATTACCGAGAACAATATCAAGGCTTTTGAAAGCACAGCAAAAAAATACGGGATTGACTTTGCACTCAAAAAAGACGCGACGGAAAGCCCGCCCCGCTACCTTGTGTTTTTCAAAGGGCGCGACGCAGACGTATTGACCGCCGCTTTTCAGGAGTTTTCCGCAAAGAAGCTGTCGCAGGAGAAAAAACCGTCCATCCGCAAGACGCTGTCTGCTTTTAGGGAAGCGGCAAAGCAGCTGAACGCGGGCAGGGAAAAGGTGAAGAACAAAGACAGGGAGGTGACGCTGTGAAGCCGGAAGTAAAAAAGCTGCTGATCCTGAACGCCCCGTATCTGCTCTTTGTCTATCTCTTTGATAAAGTCGGCCAGGCGTTCCGTATCGCTCCGGGGGCTGACCTGTCCGGCAAGCTCTTAGCTATCGGGGACGGATTTACAGCCGCCTTTTCCAATGCGCTGCCGAGCCTGCACCCTATGGATTTGCTGATCGGCGTTGCCGGGGCAGCCATTGTTCGGATTACAGTCTACCTGAAAGGCAAGAACGCGAAGAAATACCGGAAAGGTATGGAATACGGTTCCGCCCGTTGGGGAACACCGGAGGACATAAAGCCATACATAGACCCTGTATTTGAAAATAATATCCCGCTGACCCAGACGGAACGGCTTACTATGAACAGCCGACCGAAGCAACCGAAGTATGCGAGGAATAAAAACATCCTTGTGATCGGCGGTTCCGGCAGCGGCAAGACAAGGTTCTTTGTCAAGCCGTCGCTCATGCAAATGCACAGCTCCTATGTAGTCACAGACCCGAAAGGGACACTGATCGAGGAAGTAGGCTCTTTGCTGCTGCGGGGGAAATACCGGATTAAAGTGCTGAATACGATCAATTTCAAAAAATCCATGAAGTATAACCCCTTTGCATATCTGCGGAGCGAAAAGGATATTTTGAAGCTGGTCAACACCATTATTGCAAACACCAAAGGCGACGGGGATAAGTCAGGGGAGGATTTCTGGGTCAAGTCGGAACGGCTTTTTTACTGTGCCCTGATCGGTTACATCCACTATGAAGCCCCCGACGAGGAAAAGAATTTCACCACGCTGTTAGAAATGATAAACGCCAGTGAAGCCCGCGAGGACGACCCGGATTTCCAGTCCCCCGTTGACCTGATGTTTGAGCGGCTGGAAGAAAAAGACCCGGAACACTTTGCTGTCCGGCAGTATAAGAAATTCCTCTTGTCGGCGGGCAAGACCCGAAGCTCCATCCTCATTTCCTGCGGCGCAAGGTTAGCGCCCTTTGACATCCGGGAACTTAGGGAGTTGATGGAAACCGACGAAATGGAGCTTGACACACTGGGCGACCGCAAGACCGCCCTTTTTGTTATTATCTCCGACACTGACGACACGTTTAACTTTGTCGTGTCCATCCTTTACACCCAGCTTTTCAATCTTCTCTGCGACAAGGCGGATAATGAATACGGCGGGCGGCTGCCTGTCCATGTGCGCTGCCTGCTGGACGAGTTTGCAAATATCGGGCAGATACCCAAATTTGAAAAGCTGATCGCCACCATCCGGAGCCGGGAAATATCAGCTTCGATTATTTTACAGAGCCAGTCACAGCTAAAGGCAATCTACAAGGATAATGCAGATACGATTGTCGGCAACTGCGATACGACCCTGTTCCTTGGGGGCAAGGAGAAATCGACGTTAAAGGAAATGTCGGAAATTCTGGGGAAAGAAACGATTGACAGCTTTAATACATCGGAAACGCGCGGGCGGGAGCTGTCCCATGGGCTGAACTACCAGAAATTAGGGAAACAGCTTATGAGCGAGGACGAGATCGCCGTGATGGACGGTGGGAAATGTATCTTGCAGCTGCGCGGGGTGCGCCCGTTCTTTTCCGACAAATACGATATTACAAAACACCCGAATTATAAATACCTGTCCGACGCGGACAAGAAAAATACATTCCATGTGGAGCGTTACATGAAACGGCGGCCTGCCATCGTCAAGCCGGACGAGGTATTTGACTATTATGAAATCGACGCCGCAGATTTGCAGGAGGCAGGGAATGAATAAGCGAAACATTAGAGCAGAAAATATAACCATCGGCTACATGGTGCGTGCCCCTACTGGCGGCGCATAAAAGCAGCAGACGCCGCGCACCGTTTTACAACTGAATACCGCTGCGCCGCAGACATGAAAGGCAGCGCAGGGAACCCGCCCACACATGGCGGGCTTATGACCGCGGCAGTTACCAAAACTGGCCGCCGTTTTTATGCCCTTTTTTGGGGCAGCCGCAGAAAGCGGCAGGAAGGATTTTTTATATGGCATTTTTCAACAGCGCAGTCACCGTATTGCAGACCCTTGTAATCGCCCTTGGGGCGGGGCTTGGTATCTGGGGCGTAATCAATCTCTTGGAGGGCTACGGGAACGACAACCCCGGCGCGAAGAGCCAGGGTATGAAACACTTGATGGCGAATTAGATGTAAGAAAAAAGGAAAGGAAAGCATACAATCCGGACGGTTCAGCGGCAAATGTACAAGAAATAATTGTGGTTCAGCAAGGGAGGTGGTATAATCAGGGAAAATGACCTGGGCGCGGCGCTCATGCCGGTTCAGAGAAGAAAAGGACGGATTACGATATGCATATCAGTTACAAACCGCTCTGGCATACACTGATCGAGCGGAATATGACAAAGGAAGAATTAAGGGTCGCCGCTGGCCTGACTTCAAATATGATCGCCAACATGGGAAAGGAAGGGAAGCATATCCGGATGGATACCCTTGCCCGTATCTGTGAGACATTGCACTGCGATATCACGGATGTGATCGAGCTGGTCGACGACGAGCCTTCCAATGGAGGAAAAGCAAATGACCGAATTAAAACCAAGGATTCATGATGATAACAATGGACTGGACTATGTGCTTGTAGGTGATTATTACATACCAGACCTGAAACTTCCGGAGGAGCGCCGTCCGATTGGGAAGTGGGGACGGATGCACCGGGAGTACCTGAAGGAGAACCGGCCACTCCTCTACACCGACATGGTTATTACCGGCAAGCTCTGGACATACCTGGCAGATCTGAACGAGCAGGCGCAGATCCGGCTGGAGCTGATCATCGAGCAGATGAAAGCTGCCGAGGGTGTGACTGAGGATTTAAAGCGCCGTGACTGGTGGGGCTGGGTACAGCGCATGGGAAATATCCAGAACCGCGCCGAAGAAATCATCCGGGCAGAGATGATCTATAACTAACAGGTGCTTTTAAAAGTTCGACACCGGCAGAGGGCAAAATCCCCTCTTAGAATGCGTTAATTTGCGTTCTGTGTTGAAAATCGCGGCTCCGGAGTCAGTCTTTTCAAGCGCAAAATCCGTAAGGGTATAAATATATGGGTATGCCCCATAGTGCGAAAACTGCGTTATTTGAAGATAGTTTTCCGGCTCCGGAAATCGGTATAAAATGCCACGCACCGGCGGCAACAACTTCATAGAGGAATAACAAGAGCGTCCAACCGTAACAGGCTGGGCGCTTTCGTATGTCCGGCAAAGGTTTACTTCTTCCGCTTCCCTTTGCCGGATTTTTTCTTTGGGAAGGAAGCTGCCTTGCCACGCTGCCTAATATCTGAAGGAAACATGAGAGATCTTGCGCAAACGCGCTCGAATACTTTCCTGTCTTCCGATGGAATACTTTCATAATTAATTTGCAGCATTTGACAAACCAGGTACGCCCGCTTTTGGTTAACCGTTCCTTCGTAGCTAAGCGCCTTATTCATCATCTCCTGCACTTGTTCTGTAGTTGTAGCTGTGTCATGGTCTGGATCGGCGGTTGTGCGGTCTTTCTGATGCGCGGCGCGGATGTCCTTCACAATGGCGTCCAGATCATTATGAATGACATGACTGTAAAACATGTCCTCGCTGACCTGGGCCAGTTCCAGCGTTCGGACATTCAGGTCATTCTCCTCCGGAGAGTATTTTTCTACGATAGTCTGGCGCATTTTTTCCAGGAGTTGGTTCATATCGTTGATGTGCATATCCGCGATCCGGTCAACACAGATTTCGATATCTGTCATGAACTGAAGAAAACCCGGATGGAGCGCCATTTCACAGAGCAACCGGTTATTGATTCTTCCGTTGCTCAATAAATCGACCATATCGTCATTCAGATGCAGAGCCTGCAACTCTGTATTTGGATGATTTTTATTTTCAGACAGCCCCAGCAGATAGTCGGTGGAAACACCGTAAAACTTCGCGAGGGTAACGATGGCAAAGGGGCTGATGTCTTTGAAATCATTGGACTCATAATTGCCCAGCGCGGAACGTGAGAGGCCGGTCTGTTCTGCCAGTTGTTCCAGGGTAAGGTGTTTATCGACTACCCGCAAATCCTTCAATCGTTCCTGTATGGTCAGCTTTACTTCCATTTGCTTCTCTCCTTTCGGCGGCGCATTTTTCCTGTCCTCTCAGGAGATTATAGCAGATTTCCATAAGCGTGGAAATATTCTGTTTTCGGCGGTTTTTCCGATGTTTCGGATATACGGGAGAAGGCCGCTTTTTTTAGTATGATGGCTTCACTGAATTGATGAACCTTGACAACTGAACAGCGGGCTGTGAGTGGCATATGCTCTCCGGGGAAGTGACGCGATGACATGAGCGCACCAAAGGGAGCAATACGCCGGGGTGTGATTCCCGGGCAGGAAGATTGTAGCAGCTTTGTGTAACGTAACTTTTAAACAGGGTGGCTGAATGTGGCTGCCCACCACAGGGGGCCGTGATACCGGCTCCGGAAATGGAGGAATTTATGAGACTGAATATTTTTGAGAAGTATGTGCTGTATTACTATGGCTGCCCCAGCCACAAGAACACAGTGGAACGGTTGAAATACCTGACCAGCTTTATGGTTGACCCGGAGGGGAAGCGCCGGATGCTGGCATTGCTTAAAAAGATCGACACGGAGGAATTTGCGGAATGGTATCCCTGCTGTTACCGGATCACGCGAAATGAGATCAGAGATTATGATAAAGCTGTCCGGTCTGTGCGCTTGATTGAAGCCGATGAAGATTATCTGTGTGACGAGGAGGATTTATATGACGAGGCTGTCTAAGTATGAGAAAGAAACGATCATCAACTTTAATGAGAGCGAGAAGGAAGCCACAATCTACACGTTCAACGCGAGTCTGAACCGTAGGCTCGCGGAGTTTAGCCGGTGCTACCCTTCTCTCTGCTATCTGACACGAAGCACTGCCGAGGGAAGTGTGACTTACACGATTGACAAATCACGGCTGTCGATCCGGCTTGTGCCGCCGTACAGCGAGGATCGGAAAGCCGCCGCACGGGAGTATGCAAAGGAACACGGATTTCGGGTCGTCAATCCTGAAAAGAAAATTGCCTGATCTTGTGACGGGCAGGATGTTGACCTCAAGTTCCCTTTTGGGGAACTTGAGGATTTTCAGGATGGTTTGTCAAATAAATGAACTGATAACGCAAGTTGACGAAGTGATGTAGAATGAAATGAATATGCAAGAAATGTTGAAAATATGCGAATTCGTAGATTGAAAAAGCACCATCCATGCGGTATCATAATAAAGAAAACCGACAACTCGTCAGAGTATGAAGTATAGTCCCGGAATTTTTAAGATGTATTATTTTTCTGTACATGGATGCAAAATTTGCACAGAAAAATGATATATTTCCTTTAATATAGACAGAATGTGTCTAACTGAGCTGATATAATATCAGTAAACAGGCCAACATCTTAGGTAGGAGGTGCCATGGGAAACTTAAAAGAAGATAAGGCAGACAGGGTTCTTGGAATATATACGAAGCTGATGAATGGATACTTGATTAACAAGACCGAGGAAGCGCAGCGATACGGCGTGAATGAACGCAGTATTCAAAGAGATTTGGACAGTATCCGCAATTATCTGGAAAATGATTCCGAGAATGCAGGTTTTATAAACACGATTGTTTATGATCGAATTGCAAAAGGATATCACTTGGAACAGATTTATAAAACGAAACTCACTAACAGTGAGGTCTTGGCGGTTTGCAAAATTTTATTAGACAGCAGGGCGTTTACAAAGAATGAAATGAAAGATATTCTTGACAGGCTGGTGGAATGCTGTGTTCCGAAGTCCAATCAAAGAGTGGTTGCTGATTTAATCAGCAATGAAGCATTTCATTATGTGGAGCCTCGTCATAGAACTGTATTTATTGATAAGATGTGGGATATTGGACAGGCTATTCGCGAGTGCAGATACATAGAGATTGACTATCTAAGAACAAAAGACAAAACTGTGGTGAAGCGCAAGCTGAAACCAGTGGCCATTATGTTTTCAGAATATTATTTCTATTTGACAGCGTTTATTGATGATGAAAATGTTCGAAAAGATTTCGATGTTTTGAATGACTCATCTCCTACAATCTACCGAATTGACCGGATTAAAAACTTGGAAGTGCTGGATGAACGCTTTCACATTCCATATAGCAGTCGTTTTGAGGAAGGAGAATTTCGGAAAAGAGTCCAGTTTATGTATGGCGGAACGCTGCAAAAGGTGAAATTCCAGTATTCCGGCACGGATATAGATGCGGTACTGGATCGGCTTCCAACGGCACAAATATTGTCTGAAGAAGATGGCGTTTATACGGTCAGTGCAGAAGTGTTTGGTAAGGGAATTGATATGTGGTTAAGAAGTCAAGGGGAAAATATTCGTGTGCTTTAAAAAGCGGTTTAATATAAAATTAGGAGAAAACACGATGTTAGATAAGTACAGAACTATACATGACGAATATGAGAACGGTGAAAAGAAATTCAAAAATAATTTGAATGATCTTTCGCTTGCGGTAGATGAAGTTCAGGATCACGCCAGCAATACGCTTGATGATCTTAATAATATTCATATTATTATTTCGGATATAGACAAGCAATTTGAAGAAAAAACCGGTATAACGAATCTCAAAGATATGGCCTTTTTATGGGGCGCGGTTGCGATACAATGTGTTCGCTGGATATTGATTCCAACTTTGGATATAGAGACACTGACTCCAACCACGGAAGATCGCAAGGATAGTGCTTCAGAAGGCAAGAAAGATCAGACCGCTACAGGAAAGCAACTGGATAAAATGAAGGATGAAAGAGAAAAACAGCGATTTCCGGATAAAAGAAATATCATATTATTGCCTGTGCCGTATGATGCAATGAAGGGAACCGAGGATATTGTTATCGAAGGAGTGACGCCTTATGGGAAGCAAATATACAGTAAAAATCATCATTCCGCTACACTCGGACATGATCCAATAATTGGCCAGGTAATAGGTACATCTAATATTATGACGAGATCTATTACTTTTCACGATGAGATTTTAACTACAAGAAGGGTCGTGATTCCGTCGGGCAGAACTCAAGTCGTTGTAAATGATCCTTATTCATTAAAAATAATGGTTGAAGAAGTTGTCGAGTCAGTGCAAGAAGATAAAGAGAGAATTACGGCAGCTTTGATAAAAGAAAATTTACATCTACAATCTGATAAATATACCAAAACGGGGCTTCCTATACCGGTTTTATCAGCAGAACTACAACAAAAACTTTTGGATAAAAAATGGAACAGCAAGGAGCTAGAAGATATATTAAGTGGAGCAGTCAAAGGGATTGCCTATAATTATGTTGTAGCAATGATAATAAACACGATTGTTGGAACGCTTCATGGATTTTGCTATAATGAAAAGAAGGATGAAAACGAAAAATTATACAGCGTGAGGACACGAAAAGTTGTGGCAACATCTAATGTGATAGCAGAAGCCATCAATATTGGTGCTGTTGCCGGCGGAAGTGTATCAGGTGTAATTAGTGGTAATCCGGATTTGATCAAAAAGTCAGTAAGTTATTTGGATATTGGTGGAATAATTGAAGCAATTCATCAAGTGTTTAAAAGCAAGAAGCTTCAGGAAAATATCCGTAGAGAATTTTTAGAGCAAGAACTCTTTGCTCATTTCACTGATAAAAAATATTCGTTTTTGGAGGAATCGTATTATGAGTAAAAAGAATGTATACAATCAAGGTGTGGAATCTGGGCTAAAGGTTGCTACAAAGATAATGGAACAAGAAGTCGAGGCCATGAACTATCTGAAATCAAAGATAGATTTAATTGGTGATGGCCAGAACGAAATGAGTTCCGCTGTTTATAAATTGATTGAGAATGCAGATGAGAATGAGATACACAAAATCTTTGGTATCTGCAATCCGGTACGTCCGGTTGACCTTGAGGATCATGAGAAAAAATTATTATTGAATTTAATCGCAAGTCTTTGCAAGGCCGGTATAAACAATAACCAAAAGCTTTTTTATAATAACCTGAGACATCATTTAAATCTTCCAGGATATGAACCGGATGGAAATTGTGATTACAGAAGCATTGAATCAATAGAAACAGTCAGGTCAATCAAAGTTATTGCAAAAGCGATAAGAATTTTTCTTTTCTTAGCTGAGAACAATATGGACGATGTTTATGCCTATGAAGAAAGTATATTCTCTCACTTTGAGTTAAGATCATTCGATGAAATTGATGCAGTTATTGAGTTCTTGTATTGCCTTTTCGGAGAAGATGGATTAATTGAGATATATGGAGATTATGAGAGTGAAGGAGAAATTAAGGATTTATCTTATCTACATGTAGAGAAGAAGGATAATCTGAAAATCAGCAATGAATGTGCACAGATTTATTTCAAAGACATGTACATTGCTGATGACAGTCGAAAATATATAGAGTCTGCGTCCTATGTCGTTTATAATGATTTTAAAAATATCGTTGGTATACATAAGACGACGGGAAAGCGTCAAATTATATTTGAAGCGTCTGATTCGGATGAAGCTAAGGCTATTATGAAAAAAAGAAGGATTGCTTCATATGCGGATATTATTTATTATGCCGTAGGGAATGATATATATTTTTATAACTTAGATACACAAAAAGGGGGAATCATTTTTTCGATTGAACAGATAAAGGATTCCGATGGTAAAGTATATGCGATATCAGAGCTATTTATTTATCAGTCGGAGAAATTAATTTATAAGAACGGATATCGTTATTATGTGAAGGATTTGGAGGATGTATCTGAAGCAACTATTAAAATGGATGTCAGTGCAGAAGGCCGGTGTTTTTTGCATGGAGACTATCTATATTATGTTGATACAGCGAATGATATAGATGATTTTCTCAATGAAAAGGAATTAACTATAAAATATCAGATTATGAAGTGCAGCGTCCACACAGGGCAGTCAATGAATGTATCTGTGGCATTTGGAAAACATAAAATGATGGATGGCATATATCAGGTATATGAATTAGAATCTGAAGGTATATTCAGTCATTATTATTATGTTATTTATGGATATCAGTCAGTGACGAGCACAGACAGAGTGGGATTTAAGTGTTCATATTTTGATATTAATGAATCAGGTTCTGCGAAGGAACATAATTTTTTTATTTGGCACTCTCTTGTTTATCAAATAGAACAATACAAGGATAGCTTAATTTATGTTGATGCAGGAAAAGGATTTGCATTAGTAAGGCACACAATTCTTGATGATAAAAAGAAAGTATTAGTAAAGAAATATGGGACTACTGAAAAAGCTTCCCTATCTGATAAATTTTACCTCGGCAAAGGGATGTTTCAAAAGCCGGAAAGATACATGAGTTTGGGGTGCTGGTTGTGGATTAAAGAACCAGGAAAACGTATGGGAAGGGTGATTTCGATTTAAAGGTGGTTAGAAGTGAAAATCCGTTTTTTGAAAGAGGTATAATATAATAATGAATACAATAGAGGCAATTAATATTTTGGAGGAATATGGATTAAGAGAAAAGGCGGAGGCTGAATGTAAAAGGAAAAAATTGGATAAAGTACCATATGATATGATGGGCCATCATAAGGTTTATTGTCAATTCTTAAACGACAAGTGTACTGAAATCAAACTAAGATGCGATGATATGAAAAAAGTTAGATGTCTTAAATGGGATGAAGTGATAGGCAAACCTGATTATGAAGATTGTGCCTATGCCTTTATTGATTTAAAAAAAAGAGGCGTTTGCTCGAATTGTGAGTTAGGCAAGGAGATTGAGGAAAAATCTAAGGAAATGGATCGCTTAAATGAAGCAATAGAAACTTTGCGTAAGGTGGCCATTCACGATTATGATAACAGATGAATTTTGTTAGATATAAGCGTAAAAGTCTAGAGAAATGTGATCCCCGTGGTCAGTGTCCAGAGGTGAAACCTTTGGTCGGGAGTGCAGAGGGCAGACAGCTCTTTGCTCTGGGTGCAGGGGCGACGCGTCCTGCTAGGGTTAAGGGGCAAAGCTCCTTAGCAGGTTGAGGGCGGCAGCCTCATCGGGTCAAGGGTGAAACGCCTTGGCG
>JAJQGR010000214.1 GCA_021200345.1 Lachnospiraceae bacterium
TTTCAAGGATTGTAGCGCTCGAGTTTTTTGGTTACTGTCAAAGACAGGATCATAACACAAATTCAAGTATAATTCTACTGTTTACGCAAAATTTTACGCAGCAGAATCACGGCGGCAATGGCCAGCACAAACTCTGCGCAGGTCTGGGCATAGGCCAGCCCATACAGAGGCCACAGCCGGTTTAAGAGAAACAGCGCTGGAATTTCCAGCACCACCTTTCTGAGAATGGCAAAGGTCAGAGAATACTTTCCCAGACCACAGGCCTGAAAAACACCCACCGCCAGGAAATCCACTGTCAGGAACACCAGGCCAATACACATTCCGTGGAGGAAGCGGCCTCCGTAAGCGATCACCTCTTCATCCTTCATAAACAGGCCGATCAGCCCCCGGGCTCCCACATAGTAAACCACCGTCATCAGCAGAATAAAGGAAACACTGATCTTCGCGGCAAAGGTAACCGCTTTTCTCATACGAATCCGGTTTCCACTGGCATAGTTATAACCCACCAGAGGCATGATCCCCTGGGAGAGTCCCATGGAAATATACATGGGAATCATATTAATTTTCTGAGAGATGCCCATGGCAGCCACTGCGGTAGTGCCGTAAGAAGCGGTAAAATGATTAAGCACGGTCATGCCCGTCACATTCAGCAGATTCTGAATGGCGGCTGGTATTCCCACCGCACAGATCTGTTTCAAAATGGTAATATCAAAGGAAAGCACCCGCGGATTCAAGCACACAAAGGTCCGCCCCCGACGCACCCGGATCAGGACCAGAAAGTAAAGGCAGGCCACACAGTTGGAGATAAACGTAGCCAGTCCCGCTCCCGCCGCCCCCATATGAAGACCAAAGGGAAGAATAAAAACAGGGTCAAGGATTATATTTAAAAGACAGCCGCTCATGGTACCGATGCTGGCGTGAAGAGCCGACCCTTCCGCCCGCACCAGATTGGCCATGACCACATTCATAATCGCCGGGACAGCGCCGCAGACCGTGGTCCAGCGCAAATACTGCCAGGTAACCGCCGCGGTATCCGCCGTAGCTCCCAGGATGTCCAGCATCTGCGTATGAAAAATACCAACGGACAGAGAAAATAAGATGGAAAATCCCAGCGCACAATAAAAGCTGACAGCGGAGCTTTCCCGCACAGCTCTGTATTCTTTTTGTCCCAGGTAGCGGCTCATCAGACTGGAGCCGCCCACGCCGAACAGGTTGGTGACAGCATTGAAGGCCAGCATCACCGGCGCCGCCAGCGTGACCGCCGCGTTTTGGACAGGATTATTCAGCATTCCCACAAAATAGGTATCTGCCAGGTTATAAATGACCATCACCAGAGAGCTCAGCACCGTGGGGATGGCCAGCTTCATGACAGCCTTTGGGACAGGAGTTCTCTCGAACAGCTCCGCTTTCTGCGCCTCCATGGACGCTTCTTTTTCATTGGTTTTGATTTTCATGATAAAACCTTTTATTTTCTGATAAACTGTTCATCCCCCGCCGGCAGCCCTTCCGTATCGGAAAGATAACGTTCCACTTTCATGTGAAGATCGTATTTCTCCCGCAGCGCAGCAATTTGTCCCATCATAGGAGATGCGTGGTGCGCGTCAATCGCCGCCTGATTCTCCCAGGCGTCAATCAACAGCACTGTTTCCGGATCGTCCATCGGAAAGAAATACTCATAACGAAGATTTCCTTTTTCGGCCCTGATTTTTGCTACTGTTCCGCTTGAAATCATCTCCTGCACAAATTTCCCGGCATTGCCATCAATGCCGGTGTAATAAAGATTTACCGCAATAGCCATAATACCCTCTTTCCCTTGTGTTTTTACTGAAAACACAAATCGCACCTGTTTTGAATATCATACGCCTGAAAGTACGCCTCCTCCAGAGGAATCCATTTCTCCAGAAATACTCTCAGCGCCGTCTCTCCGTTTCTTTGCGCAATACGCCGGCACTGCTCTTCTTTTGCCACATCCATAAAAATCCGAAGGTCATAGAAATCCCGGAGCGTCGGATGACAGCTGTAGGATCCTTCAATCACCGCAAGCTCGCACGGCTGTATCTGGACCGCCTCCAACAATGCCTGCCGCCTGCAGTCATAAGGGCGATAGGCGAACAATCGATGCTCCGTAAGCGGCTCCATCACTTCTGTGAAAAATCTCTCATAATCCACATTGCCGCCCGGCTCCTGATATCGCCGTCTGGTCCGCTGCCCGGGACGAAGGAAAAAATCATCCATGTGAAACACAACACACCCTGTTTCCTTTTGCAGACTTTGTGCCAGCGTCGTTTTACCCGCGCAGCACCTTCCGTCCACAGCAACCAGAATGGGGCTTTTCGTTTTTGAAATAGAACGAATGGCCTCCAGAACACAAGCAGTAATCTCCGGCATCTCCCGACTCCTTTGCTTCAACGAACTGTTTTGACTATGTTAACATAAATCATCACCTTTTGGAACAACTGAAAATGGTTTTTCCTGTTTTTTACACCAGCCTTCAATCATTGTTTTCGCCAATCCTATATCAGATATTGATTTATGAAGGGAAAACCCTTAAAATGTGATACAAACCAAAAACCTGAACGAGGCGCAATCTTATGAGCCACGAAATCCATATCACTGTATTGATCGAAAATACAGCAACCGGCACGCTTACCTGCGAACATGGACTGAGTCTTTTGATCCAATATGCCGACAAACGAATCCTGCTGGATGCCGGAAGCACCAACGCTTTCTGTCAGAACGCAGACGCAATGGGAGTTTCCCTGACTGACCTGGACGCGTATGTTCTGTCACACGGACACTATGATCATTCCGGAGGCTTTGAGGAATTGTTT
>JAJQGR010000081.1 GCA_021200345.1 Lachnospiraceae bacterium
TTTATGCGGCCTGCAAGGTATTTTCCTTTTATTTAACTGTCAAACTCCCGAATATGCTGTTTCTGTACATTTCAAAAACATTATGTTATAATAACAGCCATCCATTGTGCGAACTTAGACGGAACCCAGATCTCATAAAATGAATAAAATAACCTATATGAAAAGCTCTTGATTTTTATGGCAGGAAACATTTTATGAAAAAAATCTGGATCTGCGGCCCTTTCAACGAAGTGACCAATTATATCGCAGCTGTCGGTAGCGCCGGACTGGAACCGGTGGCCTGTGTTTCACTGCCTGCGGAAAGCAGCCCGGACGCTGCGGACCTGGCGGGACTCCTTCTGCCCGGCGGCGGTGACATGGACCCAGGGTTTTACGGCCAGGAGAACCACGGCTGCCGCAATATCAACCAACAGCTGGATCTTGTCCAGCTTAGTGCCCTGGATCTTTTTGTAAAACTGCATAAGCCCGTCCTGGGGATCTGCAAGGGTGCCCAGGTCATCAATGTGTATTTTGGCGGCACCCTGATTCAGGATCTGCCGGGCCGTGACCATCACCAGGCCTTCTATGTTAATCACGAGCGAAAAGACGCCCGCCATCCCGCCCGGATTTTGCCGCACACTCCCCTTTCGGACATTTGCGGCAATGAGGAAATCATCATCAACAGCGCGCACCACCAGGCCGTGGACCGGGTGGCGGAGGGTCTGAAAATCTGTGCTGTCAGTGATGACGGTGTGATCGAGGGGCTGTATCACGGCAGCCTGCCCATTCTGGGACTGCAGTGGCACCCGGAACGGATGGCCTGCGATCATTATAAGGAGGGATGGGCTGACGGAAGCCTGGTTTTTCAGTATTTTAAGAAGCAGTTGAAATAACAAAGTGAAAACCGGGAAGCGTGGTGCCATGCCCGCTCTTCCCGGTTTTCTTTTTTATGCGTATATAAGAACCAATTGCTAATAATTCAATTCCGAGTATCCATAGCCGTTGACAATGGCGTCCAGCTTCTGCTTCTGCTTGCAGAAGGGGCAGTTGTAAGCCTCATAGGCCACATAGCCAGGAATATCCCTGCCACTGAAAATGCTCTTCACCTCATGGCCTCCGCAGTGATCCACCATACTGAACACGGAGCACACCGCCTGCACCTTGCCGCCGTAATAATCCAGACACTCCAGGCTCCTGTCGATGGTCATGCCCGTGGTGGAGGTTGCCAACAGCAGCAGAATATTCTTTCCCCTGATCTCAGGAATCAGATTATCGCGGAACAGAAGCTGATTGTTGGAGTTGATCTCCGGCGTCACCACATAGACGGTATCGTGATAATTCATATTGGTGTACATTCCCTTTTTCAGCTCCTCCGCCAGGTAGGCGCCGATCACCTCGCTGCCGTCCATACACACGATGGTATCCACCACAATATTGGGGGAGAGCATACGGATAAAGGCTTTAGCCACTTCCGCCGCCTCGCTGACTCTGGTCTTGAGCTGTGTCATATCCACGTAGTAATTGATGTGAGAGTGACTGGTGGCAAAATGTCCCGGGATAGCGCGCAGCACCACCTGGTTTCCGGTCTTTGAGTAGAACTCCATCATTTTCTGTTTCAGCATTCGATAACCCCTTCCTTTCTTCCGGTACGGTATAACACCGGAGCGACTGTCCGTCAGTTTTTCTTGCTCACATTATACAATTTCTTTGCTGATATGGCAACAAATTTATGTATTTTTACCATCATTTTGGTGATTTTGCTGCATCTTTCTAAATGGCGCCGCTAAGAATCTTCCTCGTCTGCCCATCATGAGGATAAAAATTCCAAAATCACATTCATATAACGGCTGACCGTTTCATCGTCCGAGCGAAAGATTTCATGCTTCGCGCCGGGAATTTGCTCCATGCGGACAGATACTGACGCGGCAAGTTTCTTTACAAACAGCTTCTGCTGCTCTTTGGAAACAACGGTTTCTTTCTCTGCCTGCACCACCAGAACCGGGGCCTCCATCCGCTTCCAGCCATCCCGCATGAGAAAGCGGTTTAAACGGGCAGCTTCCCGCAGCCATCCATAGGAGGCGGCACAGGTCTGGTAAAGAGGCTCCGCGTCGGTTTTCTCTTTATACCAGGCCCATCTGACGTATGATGTGGCACAGCTTTTCTGAAACGTTTCCCTGCCGTCGTACGCGTGCTGGCCGATGACATAGCTTTTTTCCCTGCCCAGCGCGCACATCACATAAACGATCAGCTTCGCCACCGGCCATGGCACGCCGCCTGTGAGAGGACGAATCATGGGAGATGTAAGAATAGCTTTGTAAAACAGCCGAGGCTTTTGTGCCGCCAAAGCCGCGCCGATCCCGCCTCCCATGGAATGCGCAAAAAGGAAAAGGGGCAATTCGGGAAGCTGCTGCCAGTAACTCTTTGCCGATTCCGCCACAAAGCTCAGGTCATCCACATACCGCTGCCAACTGTCCGTATGGATCAGACTGAGATCTTCTCCGGCGAGACGGTATGTGCGCCCATGACTGCAGTGCTCCGGAATACAGACATGGTATCCCGCCTTTAAAAAATAATAGATCACTTCAAAGTATTTGTCCGCCGTCTCCGTGAAACCGTGGGCGATAAGGAGGATGCCCCGCACGTCCGCATCCGGCCTGTCTTCGTCTGGCTTTGCAAAACCGTCGCCCGCTGTGTAAAACGCGCAGTAAATCTGCTGCCCCGCTTCCCGTGAGAGATAACGCTCCTCCCGACGGGGAAGGATATAAGGAAGCACCCTCTCCTCCATGAACTGGGCATAGTTTTCCTCCGGTTTGACCGTACTGGATTCTATATCATTGATATGTAC
>JAJQGR010000064.1 GCA_021200345.1 Lachnospiraceae bacterium
GTATTATCAGTTTTACCAGCCGCCGCTGCATTATTTCCTTTCCGCCGTCTGGGTGAAGATCAGTGCTTTGCTGGGAGTGGCCTCAGAAGAGTGGGACGAGGCGCTGCAGCTTCTTTCTGTGCTGTATGGAACCCTTGTTCTGGTATTCTTAAATCTGCTGGGAAAGAGGCTGGATTGTTCAGTAACAGGACGGTTTGTGGTTGTAGGGCTGGCGGCGTTTTTCCCTTACAGTGTTTTCATGGGAGGCGCGCTGAACAACGATCCGCTGGTCACTCTGCTGATGCTTATGAGTCTTTATTTCACAGTGAAATGGTATCAGGAACCCGGAATGAAAAATATTTTGCTGATGGCGCTCTGTGTGGGAGGCGCCATGATGACGAAGCTTTCCGGGGCTCTTGTGGCCTTTGGCATGGCGGTTGTGATGCTCTGGAAGCCGGTTTCCTGCCAAAGAGAGTGGAGACGCTACGTAAAGCAGTTTGTCTGCTTTGGGCTGGTTTCCTTTCCGCTGGGGCTCTGGTATTCAGTGCTCAGATATGTTCAGTACGGGATGCCTTTTGGCTTTGTCCCGGCCCTGCCGGAGGAAAGTACACAGTTTATCGGCCAGTATACCAAATGGGAGAGATTTCAGGACTACGCGTACGCGCTGGAAAGCCTTTCCGTGCGCTGGGGCGGTGAAGAGGGACTGGATTACAATATCCCGGTTACCCTGATAAAATTCGGCGTGTTTGATGAACTGAATTACTATGGAAGCAATGCGGCCACCTTTCAACTGGGAAGGATCGTATTCTGGGCCACCGTGGTGCTGTTTTTGCTGTTTGCCGCGACGTTTTTGGTCTGGCTGCCCATGAAAGGAAGCCCATGGGTTTTCAAGGCGCTTCTTGGAGTAAGCGCGGCGGCCATACTGGCGGCCTATGTGCATTTCTGCTGGGCCTATCCTCAGGTGTGTACGATGAATATCCGCTATGTGATGACTGCCGTATACATCGGTATGCTGGCGATTGGCATGGCTGTTTCCGGAGGGGAAAGGCGGCTGCTTGCGGCGGGACAAACGGGGGCCGGGCGGCTTTTGAGAATTTTGACGGTTACTTCGTCCGCGGGATATATGATCTGCTGTGCGCTGTTGCTGACAAATCTGGAGCTGCTTTTGCATTAAAAAAGGAAAAAAGCGGGAGCGCGGGCAGTCAGAAAAAAGTAAAAAAAGGGTTTGACAAACAAATACCTAAGTGATATTATATGACGGTAGCGCTGCTGTGGCTCAGTCGGTAGAGCGTCACATTGGTAATGTGGAGGTCACGAGTTCGATTCTCGTCAGCAGCTTTCAAAAACTCTTATTTTATACAATGGCATTAACTTAAGAAGACCTGTGTGCAGTGATATTCTTGCATATAGGCCTTTTATATTGCCCATTGTTATAGTGAGAAAACTTTTCCAAATATTTCTGACTGGCAGATCAGTTTCCGGTCAAGGAAGATGGCTGGCAGTGATCGTGCTCCACTGTTGTCATTTTGAACCAGTATATTTCATCCAGGTATGATCTTACGTTCCGTTCCGAAGAATATCCAAATAACGTTCAAAAGAAAACACCCGGTTACGGTTTTTGCCTTCGGTTTGTACCAGAATCCCTGCTTCCATCAACCGCTTGACTGCGCCGGAGGTCGTGTTGAAGGAAAGGCCCAATTGTTCAGCGGTTTTTCCAATATCAATAATGGGATTTGCCTCCAGGAAATGCAGCAGAACCAGGGCGTTCCTGCTGGCACGTCCCATAGCCATGATCTTCAGCTCGCATTCCAGGTGGAGAGCGTTCAGCTTTTCAATGCTGTCAATGGCATCTTCGGAAGATTCCCATACAGCATGGAGGAAAAATTTGACCCACTGTTCATAGTCGCCGCTGGTACGCACCTGGGTCATGCGATCGTAATATTCAATGCGGTTGCGCTTTAGATAATAAGAAAGGTACAGGGCAGGGGTGCTCAGAATCTTATTTTCCATCAGGAACAGGATCAGCATCAACCGCCCGACACGGCCGTTGCCGTCTAGAAATGGATGGATCGTTTCAAACTGGTAATGGATCAGTGCCGCTTTGATCAGCACGTCCAGCGGATCGTCCCCGTTCATGAATTTCTCCAGGTCGCTGATGGCCTTCTCCATGTCCTCAGGGCAAGGGGGAATATAGCGGGCAGTTTTCAGGGTGCTGTCCTGTCCGCCGATCCAGTTCTGGGAATGTCGGAATTCACCAGGAGCCTTTTCCTGACCACGAACGCCAGACATGAGAACGGCGTGGATCTCCCGGATCAGCCGATTGCATAACGGAAGCGTTTCCAGCCGGGTCAAGGCAAACTCTGTAGCCTTGATATAGTTCACAACATCGGAGACATTTCGGTTGGTATTCTCCTCAACGTGTGGATCCAGCACATCCTCTAAGGTTGCCTGGGTGCCTTCAATTTGGGAGGACATCAGTGCCTCCTTGCGGACATACATGGAGACAAACAGGGAGATATTTGGGATCTTTCCGGAGATCGCTTCCAGAACGGCCAAACTGGAATGGGCTTTGACTAAGAGGGAAACCATCTCATCATCCAATTCAATGGCCGGCTGGGGTGGCAAGGGTGCGGGAACAAAGCTGTGATATTCAGCTTCCCCGGACATATTCTTTCGATAATTGCCTGCTCGGTTCATAGGACACCTCCGAAAATGAAATGAGTATCATAAGTATAGCTTTGCTATTTCAACATGTCAAGTTAAAATGAAATAACAAGAAAAATAACAGTTACTATTCACGGCCAATCTGAGGCAAAGCAATGCCAGCAGACCAGGAAATGG
>JAJQGR010000256.1 GCA_021200345.1 Lachnospiraceae bacterium
ACCACAACCACCACTGTGCCCACCACAGCGTTGACAGCGGTGGCCCCGGCGGGCCAGGTGGCAAAGATTTTGGCTACCTCACTGGGAACTCCCAGCACATAATTTTTGTAAAAATATCCCACAATCGGATCGGCAATCACGTTGAAGCCCAGGGAGACCACGCTGGCGATCAGACTCCACTTCATCACGTATTTTTTGGGATGGTCCTCAGTGATATGAGCGATTTTATGGGCAATGAAGCCGGCAATCAGACCGATGCAGAATTTCAGGATAAAGGTTTTTGGAGCGCTGGTAACGTAAGTGGGATCCATCAGATCAGCAATGGTCATGCCGATGGAGCCTGCCAGCCCCCCATAGACGCCGCCCAGCAGCAGGGCTGCCAGTACACAGAAAGCGTTCCCGATATGCAGGGCGGTGGTGCCGCCGGGCACCGGGATCGGAATCTTGATGTAAGTAAAGGCCACATAGCAGAGGGCGGCCATCAGACCTGTAACGACGACCTTGGTGATTGCGTTGTCTTTCATATTTATTCTCCTCATCTTTCAAATCGTAAATCAAAATCCATAAAGATTACAGTGCACTTAACACAAAGTATATTCGAAACTGGTATTTTAAAAAGTACCAAAAACTTTTTTTGCGACAATACCAGTTTGAATCCGGCAGTAAGGACGCACCATACCGGTTTGATGCTTACAGTGGGGGAAGGCTGGCTTCATCGGTTTTTGAAATTGCACGACCAGTATGATGCTTTCCTGGAAAATGGAGCGAATGAAATATAAAAAACGGAACATACTATTCTGGAATCATAATAGCAACAGCTTCAGGAGCATCATTCATGGAAAAACAAATCTACATTCAGTGCAGACAGCACAGTGCCGTGGAAGAGGGAAAAGTATATCTGAAAGATCTGGGAGAGGTCTTTTCTGAACGGCCCGAGTGGATGGCAAAGGCAAAGGCAATGCCGGTATGCGTTCTGCAAAAGCCGGGGGATCGTGCGGTTATGAGCAGTTTATTTCTGATAGAAAAGATCAAGGCGCTGATCCCGGAGTGCCAGGTAGTGAATCTGGGCGAGGCGGATGTGATTGTGGAATGGGAGCCGGAGCGGAAACAGAATATCTGGAAGCTGGCTTTCATCTGTCTGATTGTGTTTTTTGGCACCGCTTTTACCATCATGGCGTTTCATAATGACGTGGATATTCGGGGCATTTTTGAGCATGTTTATCAGCTGAGCGGCGCTGCTGCGCCTGAGGGACTGGGCGTGCTGGAGGTGTCCTACTGTATCGGACTTTTTGTGGGGATAACTGTTTTCTTCAATCACCTGGGAAGGAGGAGGGCGGGAAAGGATCCCACACCGGTGCAGGTTTCTATGTATACCTATGAGCAGAATGTAAATCAGTCCATTATGGATGCTGCGGACAGGGAAGGGGAGGCCAAAGATGGGTGAGTTGATCTTCTGCGGTCTGCTTGGCCTGTGTGCCGGAGCCCTGACCAGCGGCGGCGTGACTTCAGTACTGATGGCAGTGGGCCTGACTCCCAGATTTATTGGCCGGGTTCATGAGGCCAGGCATATTTACCTGATGGAGTCCATGATCATCTGGGGAAGTGCGGCAGGAGGCCTGCTGGGCGTATTTTATGACAGTCTGGCTGGAATGCTGTGGCGGCCTGCAGGTATGGTCATACAGATATGCTACGGATTGTTCGCCGGAATTTTCGTGGGGAGCCTGGCCATTGCCATTGCGGAGATGCTGGAGGTCTTTCCAGTATTTACCCGCCGCCTGGGCCTGGACTGGGGCCTGCCCTGGGTGCTTTTGGCTGCAGCCCTTGGTAAGAGCGCCGGGGCGTTGATATATTTTTATTTTCAGATGTAAGGAGCTCATAAATTATGGAAGAAAAAGAAAAAAAGGACTATCAGGAGTATATCAGCCAGATCACGCCCAAACACAATTTCTGGCTGCAGTTGGGAAACGCCTTTGTATGCGGCGGTATGATCTGCACCATCGGACAGTTTATCACCAACGTGGCTCTGAATCTGGGCCAGGATCAGGACACCGCGGGGACCATATGCAGCGTGATCCTGATTTTGTGCAGCGCCCTGCTGACAGGCTTCAATCTGTACCCGTCCATCGTCAAATGGGGCGGGGCAGGGGCGCTGGTGCCCATCACCGGTTTTGCCAATTCTGTGGCGGCGCCGGCCATTGAGAACCAGGTTCAGGGGCAGGTTTTTGGAATTGGAGCCACCATCTTTACCATTGCCGGACCGGTGATTTTGTACGGGGTGTTTTCCAGCTGGGTTCTGGGACTGATTTACTGGCTGACGCTGCTGTAAAGACTAGCGGATGTTTTCTTTGCTGTTCGCAGACACTTCCCGTCAAAGTAACTTTGTGTTGTCAAAGTGTATAAAATATGCTATAAGAGAAATAGCAGTGTCCTTTTTTATACGAAAATCTACCTGACGCAACTCCACAAAGTAAAAAACTCCGCTGCAAATCCCGTTTCTGAAGGTAATATATGAAAAAAACAAAAGATCTGGTGTACGAATTTATACAGAAAGAAACCTTTTCTCAAAAGGAGTCCGGTCCGGGTTTTCAGACCGCGGATATCGCGGATGCTCTGGGAATGCAGCGCACCAATGTCAGCGCGATCTTAAACATGCTGGTCAAGGAAGGACTTTTGACCAAAACGAAGACCAGACCGGTGCGTTATACGCTGGAGAGAGAGGAGAGTGCGGTTACGGCTCCCCTGGCTTTTGAAAGCCTTGTGGGGCATGACTGCAGTCTGCGCAAGGCCATCCAGCTGGCCAGGGCG
>JAJQGR010000331.1 GCA_021200345.1 Lachnospiraceae bacterium
GGCAGTGAATGCCAAAGGTGTTGGTGGAAATAACAGTACAGCCTGCCTCCAGATAAGCGCGATGCAGCTTTTTAATTTCCGTTGGGTTTTCCAGATTCCACAGCTCCGGGCCTTTTCCGCCGGAAAGTCCCGCGGCCTGAAGCATGGTGCCGGTACCGCCGTCAAGATAGATGCGCTCTTTTTTGATGCGTTCAAGAATTGGTATCATTTTTCCCTTCAATTCCGTATCCCGATCACCGCCGTCACCGACTTGGTGGGATACATAAAACACGCCTCCGACAACGTGATTCCCAAAAGCTTCCCGGCGTTCACAAAATGAATGAAGCCCGGCTGAATTGCCAGAGGCACATCCCCATAGCCGGGAGAAAACCGGGGTGCACAGCTTCGTCCTGTCTCTCCCAGTACCCTGGTTGCCAGCTCCCGGTTGGCCAGATCACACAAAGCCTCCGCTTTTGTCGAAGCCAGAGCGTTCACCACAAAATTCCTGGCAGGAGAGGACACTGACAGCCGTTTCATCAACCGGTCTACTCCCGCCCCCAGAGTCGCGGCAAAGAGAATGGCCTCCTCACAGCCCTGCAGATTTAAGGTAAGAGCATGGCTGTGAAACGCTCCAAAGCCCAGATCCAGCTCATCCTCTCCGGTCCGGGTCACCCTTGTCTCCCGAAAGCAGTACCGACAGGAAGCCACCTTTGACAAAAGCGCCTCGCACTCCTCCCTCAGCCCCGGCTGCAGCGCAGAAACGGGCTGACCCAGGCGGGCGGCAAATTCTCTCTCATTTACAAAAACCTGATCCCCGGACACTTCCCTTAACACCGCGTCCATCAGATGATCTCGCTTAAGTTAGACTGCAGCGCGGCCGCCACATCCGGCTTATTCATGGAATAAACATGCACCGCATTGATGCCGTTGGCATAGAGGTCAATGATCTGCTCGGAAGCATAAATAATGCCCGCCTGCTTCATGGCCGCCGGTTTGTCTCCATAGCGGTCAATGATATAGCGGAACCGCTGAGGCAGGGAATTGCCGGACAGCGCGATGGATCGTTTAATCTGCTTCGCATTGGTCACAGGCATAATGCCTGGAATCACCGGTACCGTGATTCCAGCCTCCCGAACCCGGCGCAGAAAATTATAGAAAATATTATTGTCAAAAAACATCTGTGTCACCAGGAACTGGCAGCCTGCGTCTACCTTTTCTTTCAGATGCTGAATATCCTCCACACTGTTAAGACTGTCCGGATGCACCTCCGGATAGCAGGCGCCGCCAATGCAGAAATCACCGGCTCCACGAACCTCACGGGTCAGCTCACTGGCATAGTGGTAATCCAGACTGGTCATATCCAGTCCCTCCGGAATGTCGCCGCGCAGAGCGAGCACATTTTCAATTCCACGCTCTTTCAGTTCCTTCAGTTTCTTTGCCACATCCTCTTTTGTGGAGGAGACACAGCTCAAATGGGCCAGAGGAGTGACGCCCTTTGACTGCAAAAACTGAGCAATCTCCATGGTATATTGGGAAGTACCGCCGCCCGCGCCATAAGTGACGCTCATATAACTGGGATGCAGATCCGCGATAGCCCCGGCCGCTTTCATTACGGATTCGTAAGTAGCGCTGGTCTTCGGAGGAAAGACCTCAAAGGAAAGACTGGGCCTGTCGCCAGTGATAATATCGATGATTTTCATATGTATGTGATTCCTCTCCTGTCGTTACCATTCACTGTGAATAGGTACTCTGATTATAGTCAAAAAAAGCGGCAAAATCAAGACGATTACCGCTTTTCCATAAAAGTATTCACCTGTATTCATCAGCCTTGCAGCACCACGCACTGATTCCCTCTGGACGCAAAGACGCTCTCAAAATCCTCCCGACTGTATTCCACCAGCCCGGAGATCGGATCCGCGATGGTGACCGTGTCCTCCGTATACCCAATCAGAACCGCTCCGTGATCGTTGCTGCTCCACTCCACATACCTGCCTTCTTCCGTATACCAGCCATCGGTGGAATAACGCTCCTCCATTCCAATGGTTACCCACACAACCACAGGCACATCCTGGCTGACCATCCGGTAAAGCTCCTCCGCGCTACTTCCCGTCAGGTCAACAGCTGTCAGGGTACTTTTCTCATCCCGCAGGTAACCATTAGCCGCAGTCAGGATTGCTTCCGTTCCGCAGATATAGCCCGCGTCCGAAAACGGATCCCCCACAAAATACGCATTTAAATCCGGTCCATATTTCAGCCCATCATTTCCATAGTAAAAAGATGCGGCAGCCGTAGGCAGATATTCCGAGGCCATGATGGTTTTGTCTACATCAAAGCCATAGTAATTTAGCACCATGGTCATCGCCACAATCTCACAACCCGTGGGCAGCTCCGGCATCTGGCAGATGATTTCAAAATTCTCAATCAGATGACTGCTGTCATCAAAATCCCGGACGACAGCAATCTTTGCTTTCTCTGCACTTTCTCCGGCATCCCCGGTTCCGGATGCTTCGCTTTCCTGAGTTTCTGTGGCTTCGCTTTCCTGAGTTTCGGTGGCTTCGCTTTCCTGAGTTTCTGCAGCTTCGCTTTCCAAATTCTCCTTTTCCCCAATTTCTCCGGATGTCACAAGCCTATCCAGCTCTTCTGTCACTATTTGCAGCAGCTCTCCGGCGGTCATCTCATTGGTATCCATATAACTCACGCCACCCGAGAGCACTCCCACAAGGAGAAGCACTACAAGGAAAGCGAATATTCTTCTTTTCATCCACATTCCTCCTGTTACACTTCGGAAATGATCAGAGATGCCTTAAATCAGAGCATATCATAACAAAAGCTATTATAACCGGAAGTTGTGTATTTTGTGTGAGCGGCTATCCCTGATCGGCAAACCGCACCACACCGGCCCGGTTTAGGGCAGCCATCACCGCCGGAATCAGCACCAGCTGCAAAATAATGCCCGGAATCGCGTTAAGGAACGCTCCCGCGATAAACATCTGCCAGCTAAAGGCGGCTCCGCCCACGCCCATCATAATCACACGAACCACGCCCCATACCACACGGCCAACGATCATGGCGCTGATCAGGCTGACATACACCGCGGCCACATTATGTTTGCGGAAACGGGCATACAGAAAACCGATCACCGCCCCGTATGCAGCCAGCTCAAAGGCCATGCCAAGACCCGTAGGGTAAAACACCGGCATTCCAAAGATCATGCCCCGCAGCAGAGGCGTAATAAATCCTATCAGCAAGCCGTACTGCCAGCCGCAGATCAGACCGCAGAATAATACCGGAATATGCATGGGCAACAGCAGATTCCCAATCTGCGGGATGCCTCCTGTAATAGTGGGAAGGATGATGCCAATGGCCAGAAACATCGCCGCAAGCACCATGTTTAGAATTTTCGAGTGTTGACTGTTCATTTTTTCTCTCCTGATCTCATAAAATAATTTTTTTCCGGCTGTTGGGCCGGACAGGCGCCCGCAAAATAAAAAGAAGGCGCACTGCTTCTCTTCTGAAAAGCCGTACGTCTTCCTGACATACCATTCTTTATAAACCTGAAAATAATAACAGCACTTCTGTGCCCCACGGCCGCTTCCTGCGAACCGACCATAGTTTATCATCTCAGGCCCGCTTCTGTCAAGCAATTTTCCTGACCTCCTCAACTACCTCCTGCAGCAGCCGGCTGATATTAAATTCGCTGACCCCCACCACAATATTGTCGCAGTGATTGATGGGAATCAAAATTTTCTTCGCGCTGCTTTGTCCAACGGCTGCCGCCATTTTGGGCGTAATTTCCCCATACATGGAATCCGCGATCACAATCCCGATCGGCCCAATGATCACATCCGCTCTGCGGCTGTTGACCACCACCGCGTTCTCCCCGGTGGCCGCATTATTCGCTCCGGCTTTCAGCATAGCCGCCGTGGCGGCAGAATTGGTGCCTACCGCGGTAATCACACCCTCAGGGATATTCTGCCTCAGGGCGGTTACCAGCTGACGGCCGATTCCTCCGCCCTGCGCATCAACAATAAGTATATTCATACTGCCTCCTATCGTTTTTTATAGATAAATTCGCTTTTGACATTTTTCTTGAAAATTCCTGTAATCTTTGATAGAATACCTGTCAGGCATCATTGCATATCAACGCGGCATGAAAGAATTTCCCGCCGCAAATGAGGAGGATGGAAACGGCGCTGCCACACCGTGTGATGTATCGGTAACGGAGGAAATAAAATGGCAGATTCCAATATTACCAAAAAAGCACTGGCTCAGGCTCTGCGGGAGCTCATGAAAGAGACCCCCTTTGAGAAGATTAATGTGGCTCAGATCTGTGAAAAGTGCGGTATGAACCGCAAGAGCTTTTATTATCATTTCAAAGATAAGTACGACCTGGTCAACTGGATCTTTGACACGGATTTCATCACTTTGATGACCGGCTTGTCCCCCGAAGACGACTGGGGCTTTATTGAGCGCCTCTGCAACTATTTCTATGATAACCGGGATTTCTATCGCAAGGCTCTGATGGTCCACGGACAGAATTCTTTCTCCGAGCATTTCCGCGAGTTCCTGTACCCTCTGTTAAAAAGCCGGATGCAGGATGTGTCTGGCCGTGACGATGTTCATCCAATGTGCATTGATTTTATGACTGACGCCTTCTCCCTGTGGTCCAGGTTGCCGCGTCAAAGGTATCTGCGTCATAATCCGTACCGTCAATATAGCCTCCCTCAATCATGGCCAAGGTCAGACTCTTGGCAGAGGTGGAACCGGAGGAAACACCCACCTTGGCGTCCACCAGGTCAGCAAGAGAGGTAATGCCGGAGGAATTTTCCACCAGAACCGTCACATAGTCCGTGTAGTACGGCGTGGTGAAATCCCAGCTGTTCTTCCTCTCCTCAGTGATGGTGAAAGTCGCCAGCACACAGTCAATATCGCCGGAATCCAGAAGCTCGGTTCTGGTAGCTGCAGTCACTGCTGTGTACTCCACATCTACCCCCAGATAGTCAGCGATCATCTGTGCCAGTTCAATCTCCATGCCCTCATATTCGCCGGTCAGCTCATCCTGATAGCCGAAGCCGATGACGGCATTCTTAACGCCTACCCGCAGCACGCCTCTGTCAATGATGGCCTGCACATCCTCCGCATATTCGGTTTCCGCCGCTTCTTCCGAAGTCTCCGCAGATTCTTCCTCCGTGGTCTCCTCCTCTGTCTCATCGGTGGTTTCTTCCGTCTCCTCCGCCTCTGAAGAGGAAGCAGAAGTACTCGAAGAACTGCCGCAGCCTGCCAGCATGGACACTGCCATCAGGGAGGAAAGCAACAACGCCGCTACTTTTTTCTTTTTCATAATGTTCTCCTCATTTCTGCGCGGCGCTTATGATACCGGGAGCCGCGCGTTCCCATTTATCTTTATTTCATGGACAGACAGCTTTTGTCTTTCATGAAATGAAGAAGCACACTCTATTTACGGATAATCTTTCCTAAAAACTGCTGTACCCTCTCGTTTTTGGGGTGATCAAAGAACTCCTCCGGCGGCGCCTCCTCTATGATCTGGCCGTCCGCCATAAAAATCACCCTGTCCGCCACCTGCCTGGCAAAGCCCATCTCATGAGTTACCACCACCATGGTAATATTTTCCTCATGGGCCAGTTTGATCATCACATCCAGCACCTCCTGAATGGTCTCCGGATCCAGCGCCGAAGTAGGCTCGTCAAACAGAATAATTTTGGTTTGGGTACACAGAGCCCGGGCAATGGCAATTCTCTGCTGCTGCCCGCCGGAAAGCATATCCGGATACACATGAGCCTTGTCTGTCAGACCGACCACGTCCAGATAATGGTACGCCAGCTCCTCCGCCTCTTTTTTGCTCTTATGGTGAAGCTTTACCGGCGCTAATGTCAGGTTTTTCAGCACTGTCATGTGAGGGTACAGGTTGAACTGCTGGAATACCATGGAGGTAGTGCCCCGCACCAGTCGGGTCTTATTTTTGTGGGTCAGCTCCTCCCCGTCCAGATACACATGGCCGCTGGTGGGCGTCTCCAGATAATTCATGCACCGCACGGTGGTTGATTTGCCGGAGCCAGAGGGTCCGATAATCACCAGCTTTTCTCCCTCCTTCACCTCCAGGTTCACATCCTTTAAGACATGCAGGTCTCCAAAATATTTGTTTACATTCTCCAGCTTGATCATCACATTTTCTCCGGTTTTCCTGTCAATGAATATCACCATGTATGAAAGTCGGAAGCTTTTCTCCCGGGCTCTCATAACAACAAAGGCGCCTTTGGCCGGTCAGACCAAAAACGCCTTTGTTTTCTTATTTATGTGCCTCAGTATACATGCATACAATCAATTCGTCAAGGGAAAATCTGTTTAAGATTCATAAAAATCTTCTATTGAATTCAGCACTTTTTCACAGGAAAGACAATTCATAACACAAATTTGCGGATCACCTCGGCCACGGCGCATTCATTGCAGTCGGCATCCGTGATATAGTCGCACTCTCCTTTCATGCTCTCCACCGTATTTCGCACTCCCACACCCAGCCCTGCCGCTTTGATCATGGGCAGATCATTATAATTATCTCCGATCGCAATGGTTTCCGATGGATTTACTCCCAACAGCTTCGCCAGCGACAACAGTCCCTGTCCCTTATTGACGCCCCGGTGATTAAATTCGATATAACGGTTGGAGGAATAGGATACGTCAATATCTCCGGTAATATCCTTCAGCTCCGTCTCTATCCCGTTCAGATAGGCCCGGTCTGTGTTGGTGTAGAGCACCTTCACAATCTCCTGCCCTCTTAAGAATTCAATATCCTGCGAAAAGATCTCCCGGATTTCCATGCGTCCGGCCAGATAATCGATCTCTCCCTGAAACAGATTGTACGCATACACCATGTCCTTCGTATATACATGGACGCATACATCATAGGAAAGCCCTCTGCAGTACAGCTTTTGAGCCAGTTCAAAGGGAAGCCCCTCAAAATGAAGCAGTCGGTTTTCCTTATTTTCGGTGATGGCGCCGCCGTTAAAGGAAATGACATACTCTCCCTCCTTTTGCCACAGCCCCAGTTCCAGTAAGGTTCCCTGTACAGATGCATAGCCTCTGCCGGTGGCCGGCACAAATTTGACGCCCCGCCTTCCCGCCTCCTGAATGGCCTCAATGTCTTTCGGATCGATGGTTCGGTTGAGCTTTAACAGGGTCTCGTCCAAGTCGCACGCGATAATTTTATACATATTTTTTCCTCCGGTTCACCGATAAATCTGTAACAGCATCTTATGATTCAAGCGACAAAAAGGTATGATACACGGATTTCATCACGGAGCGCCCTGCGGGTGTCCGCGCTTTGCGCAGCTGTGCATAAGTCTGATTACGAAAATCGCAGATTTTCTATCTCACTTATCCCGAAATCCCTTGTCTCATTTAATAATAAAAGAGACGCGGCACCATATCAAGTGTTTTTTTATATAAGGGCGAAAGAGACTGTACATTTAGATACCAACGATTGTGAATTTGCTGTGAATTACCTGGCTCATTTGTTGACATCACTTTGGCAATCCTGTATATTTATTTTGTATCGCTTTAAATGAAACTGTAAAAACCTTTGTATTCATCCGCTGTGACCGCCAGTATCCGCAGAACGAATCAATGCTTTTTCAGGACTGTGTCCGGCGATGCACACATGACGAAGCAATCAGCAGAAGGAGACGAAAGATGGATTACGAAATTTTTGTAGATATGTCACTGGATATCGACGAAAAGGTGGCGGAGAAAATCAACATCCGCTACGTTCCCATGGAGTACGGCCTGGGAGATGAAACGTTAAAGGCCACCGGCCCGGAGAGCGATGAGCGGATGCATTATTTTTATGAGAGCATGCGGCGCGGTCTCCCCACGCGGACAAGTCAGATCACTCCTTTCCAATATGAAGAGACTTTCTCCCCCAGCATTCAGGAAGGAAAAGGGGTTCTCTACATTGCACTTTCCAGCGGTCTGAGCAAGACCTATGAGGCCGCGCTTTTAGCGGCGCAGTCCCTGAAGGATCAATATGCGGGCGCCCGGATTGAGATTGTCGACAGCTTCGCCGCCACCGGCGGCATGGGCATTCTGGCTGAGGCTGCCTCCAAAAACCGCGCGAACGGCATGACCCTGGAAGAGAACGCGGCCTGGCTTCGGGACAATGCCCACAATCTGAACCACTGGTTCATGGTGGAGGATCTGGTCTACTTAAAGCGCGGCGGCAGAGTTTCCGCTACCACCGCACTTGTAGGCACCGCCCTGAATATCAAGCCGATTCTGAATATCAACGCAAAGGGGGAACTTGGCTCCGTTGCCAAAAAGCACGGCAGCAAGCAGGCCATGCGCTATCTGGTGGACTGCTATGAAAAGCGCTTCGATCAAAGCTACGGCAATACTGCCTATATCTGCTGCGCGGACTGTAAGGATACCGCCGCGGAGTTAAAGGAAATGGTGCTGAAAGTCAATCCCAATGCGGATGTGCACATCACCATGCTTTGCCCGGTCATCGGCGCTCACACCGGTCCGGGAATGCTTTCCCTGATCTTTTTCGGGCAGAAGATGGAGTAAGGATCCTTTTACTCAGTAATGAAAAACCGCCATCTGTTTTCACGACAGATGGCGATTTCTATTTCGTCATTCAATGGGTACAAAATCGGAAGCCGGATGCTTGCACCAGGGGCAGATAAAGTCCGCGGGCAGCACATCCCCTTCGTATATGTATCCGCACACGGTACAAACAAAGCCTTTCTTTTTCGGTACGGGGGCTGTCTTGACATTTGCCTGATAATAGCTGTAGGTCACAGACTCATCATCAGACAGCACCGCCCCGTCCGTCACATCCGCCAGAAACAGGGTGTGGGTTCCCAGGTCCTTGCTCTCAATCACCTCCGCGCTCAGATAAGCGTTGGCATTCTCCGGCAGATACACCAGGCCGTTTTCACTGCGGCTGACGGTGATTTCTTTCATCTTATCCACATCCCTGCCGCTTTGAAAGCCCCAGTGCTGATAAGTGGCAAAGGGAGCTTCCTGTGTCAGGACAGACACGTTAAATTTTCCTGTTCTTAACACCATGTCGTGAGTCAGGTTATTCTTGTTGATGGCCACGGTAATGCGCTTAGGCTCCGAGGTGACCTGAGTCACAGTGTTGACGATACAGCCGTTGTCCCGGCCGTCCTCCTGAGCTGTCAGCACAAACAGACCGTAGCTGAGTTTATACATTGCTTTTTTATCCATATACGTTTCCTCCTTGTAATGATTTTTCAAAATTTTGCTCTACTTGATCACATTTCCCTCGTCGGCCGCTTATCCGTCCCGATATATTGGACGTCCCGGAAATCCATGATATGATGGCGGATGATCCAGTCGATGTATGTCATCATATAATGAGCGGACAATAAATACCCCAGAGCATTCATATGCCCGCCGTCATAATATTTTGCCTGAAAATCCTGATCGTAGGGCGGCGCGTAATGGTATAAATCCACCACATAGCAGTTTCTAAGTTTCGCGGCGATTCCCCCGATCAGGGCACAAAATTCCTCGCTGCCAAAATCGGTGGGCATAGTCAGCAGAAAAAATCTGGCATTCGGCTGTATGGACTGAAGCCGCTGGATAATTTTCGCATACCACCCCACAAAAGTGAGTGCGTTATTTTCGTAATTCTCCAGGTCTATGTCCGTTTCCGGATTGCCGATTTGCCCATGATACACCGTTTTCAATGTTTCCGGCCAGCCAATATCATTGACACCAAGCGCGATGATATAGCCCTGCTTTGCATTGTCTTTATCAAAAAGATGATTGAGATCCTCCACCGGGCTGCTTCTTTCATCGGCTTCCTTATAAAGCTGATAAGCCGTCAGGCCTCCTCTGGAAAAACTGGTCATCTGAATGCCTGTGATTCGCTCAATCTGCTTGCCCCAGGAATACTCATAACAGTCCCACCAGACCTTTTCTCCGCCCGGCCCGACGCACTCAAATTCGCCGCTGGTAAGACTGTCACCGATGCAGCCAATAGAGCGGAAAATGTTCATCATCCCACCGTCGCGGATGATGATTTCAAGTGGGAAATCCTTTTGCTCTCTGTCATTTGATTTTGTCTGATTCTGTTCCAAAGTATTTTCTCCTTGTCCTGTTGCATAAGCTTACTGGCTCTGTCTTGAAACCAGACAACGGCACTCCACGATCTCCTCTGTCAGCATCCCCGAGATTTCGCACGTCAGAAGCCTGTTCGCCATATTTTCAGCACTCTCCAACGCCGCCTTCACATACTCCCTTGTATGCCCGATCCAGTATTCCCGGCCGTTAATTCTCTTTTTTTCTTCAAAAAGGATTTCCGCCCTGCGGTCGATCTGTTCCCTGCGGTACTTTTCAGATGCCCCGGCCGTCATATCCAGAAGCACATCGCTTCGCCGCGCTTTCACCACGTCCCCGATCTGCCCCTTCATGCCCGCCGCCACAGTGCCCTTTCTCACAGAATACTTGAAAATATGCATCTCGTAAAGAGAAATCTCTTCCAGGAAACGAACCGTCCGTGAAAATTCCTCCTCCGACTCCTGTGGGAAGCCCACAATCACATCTGTAGTGATGGCGGGATGATCAAAAGCGTCCCTCAGATAAGCCACGCTTCTGGCAAAGTCTGCGGTAGTATAATGTCTGTTCATGCGACGCAGCGTCTCGTCACAGCCGCTTTGCAAAGATAAATGAAAATGCGGGCAAAGCTGGGGAATGGCAGCCAGCCTCTGCGCGGTTTTTTCTGTGATAATTCTCGGTTCCAGAGACCCCAGACGAATGCGTTTCATTCCGCTCTCTTTTGCCAGTCTCTCTAACAGATCCAGCAGCTTTCCCTCACCGGAGTAATCATGACGCTCATCCGACTGAGGCCGATCCACACATTGCCCTCTCTCCCAGGATTCATCCTCAAAATCAATACCGTAAGAGCTGATATGAATTCCCGTCAGCACAATCTCCTGATAGCCCGCCGCGGTCAGCGTCTGAACTTCCTGCAGGATATCTTCATAATGCCTGCTGCGTACCCGGCCTCTGGCGTAGGGGATGATACAATAGCTGCAAAACTGATTGCAGCCATCCTGAATTTTGATATAAGCTCTGGTATGCTCCGAGGTCTTTTGCAGGGACATTTTTTCATATTCATAAATATGAGCGATGTCAGACAGACTCTCCCCATCCAGCGTTTTGGAATCTCTCTTTTTCAGGAACTCCTCTATCAGCTCTGTCACCTGACCCTTTTTATTGTTGCCAATGACCAGATCCACTCCCTCGTCCATTAAAACCTGTTCCGTTCCGGTCTGTACATAGCAGCCCACAGCCACCACCACCGCTTTTGGATTTCTCTTTTTGGCCTGATGAAGCATCTGACGGCTCTTCTGATCCGCAATATTGGTCACAGTACAGGTATTTACAATATAAATATCAGCCTGCGAGTTAAAAGGAACAATCGTATATCCTTTCTCCTCCAGCTTTTGCCGCATGACATCCAGTTCATAAGCGTTGACCTTGCAGCCAAGATTATGCAGGGCAGCTTTCATATACGTTCCTCCAAAATTTTCATCACATGATTTTTACAAAAATATCCATTGACTTTTCATGCTTCTTCCCTTACGATGAAAGGAGAGAACGGCCCGCCAGGCCACGTCAGAATGCCGGCATTTTTGTCCGTTCCCTGCCAATTCACAGAAAGGAGGCTGTCCAACACTATGACACAGGTTGAGATTTCCTTAAACTCCATCGACAAGGTAAAATCCTTTGTCAACACGGTCACCAGATACGATTATGATTTTGATCTTGTATCCGGGAGATACGTTATTGACGCGAAATCCATTATGGGCATCTTCAGTCTGGACCTGTCCAGAAGCATCACTCTGAACATCCACGCAGACGAGGATATTGACGAGCTGATGGAAGCGCTTGCGCCCTATATCGTAAAGTAAAAGCTGTCCAGGTACATAAGACTGAAAGGCCCCGAGAAAATCCCGGAGCCTTTTTACATTGAAAGTACCGTCTTTCAATGCTGACGCCCTGCTGTTATTCCTCCGCCACGATCATCAGCTGCTTCGTATCCAGTGCCGTCTGCACCAGTTCATTGATCTTTTCCTCCAGATGACGCTCATGCTTTTTGATAATGCCCAGGTTGGGCTTTGTCACCGGATGCTTTGCCACAAAGATGGTGCAGCAGTCCTCGTATGGCAAAATAGACGTCTCGTAGGTGTCAATCCTTTTGGCCACGGTCACAATATCTTCCTTGTCGTATGCAATCAGGGGCCTGTACACCGGCAGAGTACACACCTCGTTGGTACACAGAAGCGACGCCATGGTCTGGCTGGCCACCTGACCGATACTTTCCCCCGTGACCAGACCCAGGCACTCCGTCTCTTTAGCGATCGTCTCCGCAATCCTCATCATGTACCGCCGCATAATAATGGTCAGCTCCTCGTGAGGGCAGTTCTCATAAATATACAGCTGAATATCCGTAAAATTAATCACATGCAGATAAACCGGTCCCGCATAGCGGGCCACAATCTTCGCCAGATCCACCACTTTCTCCAGGGCTCTTTCACTGGTATAGGGCGGCGCGTGAAAATACACCGCGTCAATCTTGACGCCCCGTTTGGCAATCATATAGCCAGCCACCGGAGAATCAATCCCCCCGGACAACAGCAGCATGGCTTTTCCCCCGGTACCCACAGGCATTCCCATGGCGCCGGGAATGACCTGACTGTACAGATAAATTTTCTCCCGAATTTCCACATTCAGCGTCATCTCCGGATGATGAACGTCCACTTTCATATTAGGAAAAGCATTCAGTATCACTTCCCCCAGCATAGCATCAATCTCCTGTGAATGCAGGGGATAATTCTTTCTGGCTCTTCTGGCATGAACCTTGAAAGTTTTCTCCTCATCTCCGTAAACCTGACGTATATAATTCTCCACATGCGCACACAGGTCTTCCACTCCGTTGTCCTCGATGTGAACCACCGGGCAGATGGCGGTAATACCGAACACCCTCTGCAAGCGCTCCATCACCTCGTCATAGTCGAACGCTGTCTGAGCCTCCACATAAATACGCCCGGAATTTTTGCTGACAACAAAAGAACCCTCACATTTTTTCAGGGCGTATTTGATCTGCTGAATCAGGGCATCCTCAAACCGGTAACGATTCTTGCCTTTCACACCGATTTCCCCGTATTTTATCAGAAAAGAAGTAAACATATCTTTCTCACTGCCGCAAATGGCAGCCTTTCTCCGTTCATTTTCCGTCATGGTCAAAAATGCTCATGATACCGTCTATGTCTGTCTCACAGACACGATCTGATTTATTATAGCAAGTTCGTTCCCATTTGTCATTCAGATTTTTCAGCGTCTCGTATATCTTCTCAGCATGGGAATGATTTCCCTGAGCACACCCAGCGTATAGTCGATCTCTTCCTTTGTGG
>JAJQGR010000158.1 GCA_021200345.1 Lachnospiraceae bacterium
ACCACAGCCACATCAGAGTAGTACCAGGAATTCTGCAGCTCCGCCACATCGCCCACGCTCAGGCTCTGAGCCTGTTCTGTGGTCACCGTCAGCGTCATGGTATAGTCCTCGCCCTCAGGATAAATCTCCACTGCCACCTCATCAGCGGAAGCGGTCTTTCCCTTTTTCACATTCACCGTTTTTACCGTGCCGGATACGGGAGCCTTCACTTCCGGATCAATGGCATCGTCATCGTCGGTGCTCTCTGACAGCTTCTTCTTTAACCAGGACAGCTTTTCATTGGCTTCATCCAGATCGTTCTGACACTCATCCATGGCTGCTCTCAGATCCCAGAATTCAGCCTGATCCTCATAACGGGCAATCAGCTGATTGATTTCCTCCTCATTTTCGGCAATATCTTCATCCAGCTCGTCCACATAATCCTGGTTGATGGAGATCACATTCTGCAGTCTGCTGATTTCTTCCGTGTCATTGGCGCTCTGCGCCTTGCGCAGCAGAGCCTGCAGTTCAGTAATTGCCTCCTCGTATGGCTGCTTTTTCTCTTCTATGGACTCGTTGGCGCTTCTGTATACATTGACCTGTTCCTGCAGCTCCGCAAAGGTAAGGCTGCCTCCGGTCTGCAACAGCTCAGAAACCTCTATCGCCAGATCCGGCGCCAGCAAAAAGGCTTCGTAATCCTCCTTTGCCTTTCTGAGAGCTTCCTCCGCTGCCCTCACCACCTCCTCGGCCGCGTTGATCTGCGCCTGCGGGGTCTCCTCATAGCTGGCAGGAGTTTCTTCCTCTTCCTCCTCAGGTTCCAGGATAAAGAGCAGGTCACCCTCCTGTACCTCATCGCCTTCCTTAACTTCCACACTGACGACTTTCAGGCTTTCCTCAGGATAAACCTGCCAGATGTCCCCGGCTGTGACAGTACCGGTTCCCCGCACTTTGGTGGTAATGGTGCCGCTGCTGACGTACTCTGCGGAGACCTCCGGCAGCGAGTAGTTCATAATGGTATTGGAGAAGAATGTGAGAATCAGCATAATGATCAGGAACACGATCACCGCGTTCTTGATCCAGTCTCTTCTTCTGGTGCTTCCCTGTTCATTCATTCTGATTTTCCTCCCTTAAAATTCCTTCTATCCCTTGATACCGCCCTGATATGTAATCCCTTCTACCAGGTAATCCTCCCCGTAAAGAAATACAAACAGACAGGGAATCATATAGATTGTAGCCACCGCGAAAGCCAGCCCCAGTTCTCCGCTGTTGATTTTGCTTAAGTAAACACTCAGCGGCTGCAGAGTCTCGTCCGACAGCAGGATGATGGGCTGTTCTACCATGTTCCAGTAATCGATAAATACTAAAATAGCGACTGAGCAGACGGCGCTTTTGCACAACGGCATGGCGATCTGCACAAAAATCTGAAATTCTCCCGCGCCGTCGATCTTGGCTGCCTCTATGATACCTACAGGAATCCGTTTCATGTACTTAGTCAGCAGATACACAGAGAAAGGAGAGAAAATGCCGGGCAGCCAGATGGCCCAGCGGGTGTCCAGGATATTCAGCCAGTCACTGACCAGATAATTGGGCACCAGGGTAACCTGATAGGGCATCAGCATCAGTATGATATAGGAAAAAAAGATGATCTGCCTCAGACGCCCCTCATAACGGTAAAAGCCGTAGGCCGCCAGAGCCGCCACCAGAATCTGAAATACCACAATAGGCACCACCAGAATCACGGAATTCCAGAACTTCAGCAGATAATCCGGACTTTTGAGCAGCACAGTCGCGTACTGTTCAAAGGACACCATGTCCGGGATAAACTTCAGATTGACCTGTTCTGAGATAAACACCTTGCCGCCGGACTCGGTGGTGGAGAAAATCACACCATAATTGGCGGAAATCTCCGTGCCTGACATAAAGGAATTGGTGATCGTCAGCACAATGGGTGTCAAAAACAAAATGGCAAAGCAGGCCGCCAACAGAAAGGCAATGGACATTCCGATGATATGCATGCCTTTTCGGAAAGTATGCTTCCTGGAACTTTTCTTTTTCATCAGCCCTCCACGTCCTTTCCAAAATAGTTCTCAATCAGGAACAGAAGCCCGATCACCACGATCATAAACAGGCTCATGAGGATGGCCGCCGCAGACAGGTTCTGATAATTCAGCTTCCGGAACATATTATTCATGTAATGCTGCAGCATATAGATCCAGTCCGTGGGATTGTCCCCGGTCAGCAGGTACACCTCGCGGAATACCTTAAATGAGTTAATCAATGACATGATTGTAACAAATAAAAGTGTAGAAGTCATGTATCTGAGCTTAATATGCCAGAAAATCTGAAACTGACTGGCTTTCTCCAGCACCGCCACCTCTATCAGATCCCTGGGAATATTGGAAAGAGCCGCCATAAACAGGATCATGTTGTAGCCCAGGTTCTTCCACAGGAATAAAACCACAATGACAAAAATCCCCTGGGAGGATTTCAGCCAGTCCACTTTATTTTCCACGCCAAGAAAGGAAAGCCACTGGTTTACAGCGCCGTTGTAGTCGAACAGCACCTGCCAGACTAACACCACACTGGCCACCGGCACCATCATGGGACTTAAGAAAAAAGTGCGGAACTGGCTGCGCAGCGGGATTTTCCACTGCAGCACCAGGGCCAGCAGAAGGGAAAGGCCAACTGCCAGCGGCACCGCGACGGCAGAAAAATACAGGGTATTCCTGACTGCCTTAAGAAAGGCGGCGTTTTTTAATATTTTGGCAAAATTTTCCAGACCCACAAAGTTCATGCTGACCGGGTTATCCACCACAGAG
>JAJQGR010000102.1 GCA_021200345.1 Lachnospiraceae bacterium
CTCTGGTGCGGGGAGGAGTTTCCGTCGGATGTCCGCATTGAGTGGGATTTTTGGCCTGTCCGGGAGCCGGGACTGGCCATGATGTTTTTTGCGGCCAGAGGCAGAAATGGGGAAGATTTATTTGATGAAAGACTGGCAAAAAGAACGGGAGAGTACCCTCAGTATCATCACGGAGACATCAATGCGTTCCATATTTCCTATTTTCGGCGCAAAGAGCCTGATGAGAGAGCGTTTCACACCTGCAATCTGCGCAAAAGCTATGGCTTTTACCTGGTAAGCCAGGGCGGCGACCCTGTTCCGGATGTGGAGGACGCCCGGGGGCCCTATCGCATGGGCGTGATGAAAAAGGGAGCGGATCTGTTCTTTTCTATCAATGAGATGGAGATTTTTCATTTTGCGGATGACGGACGAACATACGGACCACTTCTTGGCGGGGGAAAGATTGGCTTCCGGCAGCTGGCTCCCATGATCGGAGAGTACGCGAATCTGAAAGTGTGGGAGATATGATGAAACTGCATTTATTGGAAAACAGAAATGTGGGTGGATATACCACCTTTGGAAGTGTCTGGGAGAAAGGGCAGGTATTGCCGGAAAGCGGGTTTGTACTGACAGGCGGACAGGGAGAGCGGATACCACTTCAGTCCCGGGTGACGGCCACCTGGCCGGACGGAAGCGTGAAATGGGCGGCTCATACCGCGGACAGCGGGAAAATGGGGCATCAGGTAACACTGGAGGCGAAACCGGAGCAGGGCGACAAAACCGATGAAGGCGGCGCGGAAAGAGAAGGTGCAGAGCAACAGACTGCGCCAAAAGACGGTGTACTGACAGAGTCTGCGGACTGTTTTCAACTGAACTGTCAGCGTGTATCCGTGACCATTCCAAAAACCGGTTCCATGCTGATGCGCGATTTATATGTTGACGGTCAAAAGCGGGCAGAGGGTGCCATGCTGGTATTGCTTCTGGAGCGGAGGGAGGGCCGTACCCGTACGGAAATCCCGGGCGTTGGGATGATTTCAAAGGTGACTGTGGAGGACGCGGGGCCTTTGTACTGGTCTTTTAAGCTGGAGGGAAGCCATGTGCTGGAGCCGGATGCTGAGCATATCATTCCTTTTGTTGTCCGTCTGTATTTTGGCCTGGACAGTGGACAGATCAATATTACCCATACCTTCCTATACGACGGCGATGTCAACCGGGACTTTTTAAAGGGGCTTGGCATTCGTTTTTATACAACCCTGCAGGGGGAAAGCTATAACCGTCATATCAAGATCGGTACAGATTATGGCTGTTTTCATGAGTCGTCCGTTCTGCTTTCTTCCTGGCATCCCAGGATTCCGATGGAAATTTATCGCGATCAGATCAGAGGAAAGGCGGTTGACCAAAATCCGGAAGCACAAGATCTTCGGAATGCTGCCTCTGATATGCCCTCCTGGAGCCGCTATCAGCTTTGCCAGGACAGTGATTCTCATTTTGTCATTCGCAAGAAAACAGATGAGGAGAACTGTTGCCTGATCGACTGTCTTCATGGGAACCGGGCAAAGGGCACCATGGCAGTGGGCGGCACCGACGGCGGTCTGCTCATTGGAAAGAGAGATTTCTGGCAGAAATATCCCTCCGGTCTGGAGGCGGAGGGGCTGGATCGGGAACAGACAGCCCTGACATGCTGGATTTATACCCCTGCCGCGGAGGCTTATGATTTTAGACACTATGCCGCAACCGGTTACAGTCAGACCTATTATGAGGGATTCCCGGAGATGGGAGCTGATCCGGTGGGCATCGCCAACACCAATACGCTGGTGCTGGAAGGCTTTGGTGGTGTCATTCCCACGGACAATGAGATGGAGGAGTTTGGGCGCAGAGTGCAGAAACCGGCTGTTTACGTGGCAGATCCGGAATACTATCATCAGAAGAGGGCTTTCGGTTACTGGAGCCTGCCCAGCGAGGAGACGCCGGTAGAACGGTGGCTGGAGGAACAGCTGGACAGGGCTGTGCGGTTTTATGAAAATGAGATTGAAAATCGTCGCTGGTATGGCCTGTTCAATTACGGTGACATCATGCATACCTATGACGCCGTGCGCCATTGCTGGAAATATGATATGGGCGGCTATGCCTGGCAGAATACGGAGCTGGTGCCTACCCTGTGGCTGTGGCTGATGTTTTTGCGGACAGGCAGGGAGGATGTGTTTTCTCTTGCGGAAGCCATGTGCAGACACTGCTCTGAGGTGGATATCTATCATTTTGGAAAATATAAGGGACTGGGCTCCCGACATAATGTGCGCCACTGGGGCTGTGCCTGTAAGGAGACCCGCGTTGCCATGGCCGGACACCACAGATACTACTATTATCTTACCGGGGAGCGCCGGCTGGAGGATATTTTTGGCGAGGTAAAGGACGCGGAGCAGGCCCTGTACGGGACGGATCCGCTGCGGTATTTTTATAATAAAGAGGATATGATAAGTCCCACCCATGCCAGAACCGGTCCTGACTGGTCTTCTTTGGTTTCTGACTGGATGACTCAGTGGGAGAGAACCGGGGATCCGGCTTATGAGAATAAAATCCGCACGGGAATTGAAGATATAAAGCAGGCGCCGCTGAAGCTGATTTCCGGACCGGACTTTGAGTTTGATCCGGCCACGTCCCATCTGCGCTATATCGGAGATAAAACCACTGGCGGCACTCATCTCCAGATCTGTATGGGGGCGGCCCAGGTCTGGACAGAGCTGACGCTGATGCTGGACGATAAAGAGTGGGAGGAAATGCTGGCGCAGTACGGCCGTGTTTATTTTA
>JAJQGR010000324.1 GCA_021200345.1 Lachnospiraceae bacterium
TAGCTATACCAACAAGCTGGCTACTGCAATTTTACAAAACAGTACCAAGGGAAATGCTGAGATTGTGGAGCTGTTTCGTACCATGAATGAAGAGAGCTGGTCAGAACACAAGCACAATGCCAGAAGACAAAGTGAGAAGATCCAGAGTAAGCTGATGCTTCCCACCTTGTTAATGTTTGGCGGTATTCTGATTTTGATTATTGTCCCGATCGTGACTGGCTTCAATTTTTAAACGGCCGGGTGATAATAAATACCATTTTTTACAGGAGGGAAAGAGATGAACTTTTTGGACAATATGCTGATCGCGATCGCCTGCAGAGTCAACCTGTGGGTGGAAGAATTTAAATCGGACGAGCATGGTGTGGCTACCTTTGTGGCGACGATCATTCTGATATTGATTGTGGTTTTGCTGGCCGTTCTGTTTTGGAGTTACATTAAAGAGTGGTTTAACTCGATCTGGGAAAGAATCACCAGCGGCACAAACAGCATCAGCTGATACAGGGAAAGGGGGCATGGTATGGCCCGAAGACTAGGAAAAGAAGAGAGTGGACTGGCGATCGTTGAAGCCACGATATTGCTGCCAGTCTGTATGATTATAGTGATCGCGATTTACTATGCCTCCATTTTTTTGTGCCAGAAAGCGAACCTGCAGGCAAATCTGCAGAATGCTTTAATTTATTATAAAAATGTGCAGTCGGACTCGTTCGTGGAGGCGGAATCTCAGATGTCCTATTCCGTTTCCGGAAATACACAGAATGGGGTGGGAAGCTCCTACGGTTCGACCAGAGGACTGTTTCCCTATCGTTTTTTCATGTTTAATTTTTCGGAAGATAATTTCAAGTCTTTCTTTAAATCTATGTGCGGGAACATGTTTTTTGATACAGGCAGCAATGTGTCCGTGGAGGTGGAGACTCACAATTATATTATATACAAATCCATCGAGGCCACGGCGACACAGACAGTCAAACCGGCGATCAGTCTGTCTCTTGCGGGAGTTCCGGACAGTATGACCATCTCTGTGTCTGGGGAGGCGGTGATCACTGATGGTGATGATCTGATCAGAAACGTGGATTTTGTGATAGACATTGTCAGTGAGACCTCCGTGGGTAAAAAGATCACGGAATGGGCCGGTAAGGTGACCAGCCTCTACGGTAAGTTTAAAGAGAAGTTTAATATCAGTTAAAGGAGCGGCGGTATGAAGAAACCACGGAGAAAAAGCAGAGGCTCCATCACTGTACTGGTGACGCTGATTTTGGTGCCGACGATCTTTTTTATGAGCTTTATGGTGGATTTGGCCAGGCTGAAGCTTTACGGTAACCAGGCTGTGATGACGGCAGACAATTATGGGGAAGCAGTGCTGACCCAGTATGACAATATTTTAAAAGAATTGTATGGACTGTTTGCGGTGACGCAAAATACAGAGGGAAAGGAAGCACTGGACACGTTGCAGGAGTATATGAAGACTTCCTTTAATCCCACGTCAAATACCATTTCCTGGGGACATCTGACCAGTGTGCTCTCTTCCACCAGTTATAGCGGTTTTATGCCCTATTCCTCCGCGGAGGTATCGCTTTCCTACACCGCGGCGGATAACGCCAATCTGGGCAACAGCGATGTACTGCGCACGCAGGTGGGGGATTTTATGAAATTCCGTATCGTTCAGGCCCTCTATGACGGGGATGATGAGGAGAGTGGGATTCTGGATATGGTCACTTCCGTGCAGAATGCGGCCAATGACGCGAAAGCGGTGGATCAGCGCAATGATCTGACAGAAGCGGCCGAGGATTTGATGGAAGCGGCTGAGAACTATTATACAGTTTTAAAGGTAATCAAAGGATATCCGGACTATATTACCGGGATCAACAGGGCGTATTCCGATGCGGAAACCGCATTTTTAAATATTACCGGATCCGCAGCATATCTGGCCTATATCAATTATATTCGAAATAGGGAGGATATTGAGGCTGCCCAGGCCAGGCAGGCGGCCCTGGAGGAGGGAGAGAGCCTGTCTGAGGAAGACCAGGATCTGATTGATATTTATGATACTTATTGCAACACAGAGGGAGCGGACGCGAGCAGCCTGAAGAGCAGGTTTCAGGACGCAATTGACGATTTTAAGGACAGCCGGGATTCGGAGCCGGTGGATTTTGACAATTTTGACTCAATAGTTACCGGACTGAAGGAAGCCACTGCTTCAGTAAAGGATAAGCTTGAAAGAGTACAGGAGCTTCGTACAGAACTGGAGGCCACGTTAAACAGTAATGACATATCCGCTTCAGTGAAGCAGGGAATTCAGGAGGAGCTGGACAGTCTGGACGAACTGTTTAACGTGAACGGTTCCTACAGCGCCGCGAATTATGTAGGATTAAAAGATTATATTGTCGCAAACAACCCCACTACAAACGGGGAGTATAAGCAGCAGACCAACGAAATGGCGGAGCGGATGGAGGACATCGCGGATGCTTATATAGATGACGAGGAGCCGGAGGATTGGCTGGCAATTCTGGACAAAAACGAATGGGATCATTTCTACTCCTCCGCAACCCCCAAATATGTGACCCTCTACGATTCTCTGGATACCTGTTTTGGAGGCTCCGGAGATGAGAATGAGGCAAATCAGAAGAAGAAAGAGGCTAATAAGCTGCAGGAGGAGAATGAAGCGTCACTGCCTGAGAATGAGAGCAGCGATGCCAGAGATATTCCTTCAGACTTTAATATGGGAAAAAGCACCGGAAGCGACAGCTTTGCCATTACCAGACTGATTAAGAC
>JAJQGR010000272.1 GCA_021200345.1 Lachnospiraceae bacterium
TATAAGAGAGAGATCCTGTACAGCTCCTTCTCCGGATAGGTATTCACAATGTCTCTGGCGGTCAGGGACTGCCGGTCATCCATCCTCATGTCCAGAGGCGCATCCTCCCGGTAGGAAAAGCCTCTCTCCACCGTATCCAGCTGAAAAGAGGACACTCCCAGGTCCAGCAGGATCCCGTTTACCTTACAGATTCCTTCCTCTGCCAGTCTTTCCCGCATGAAACGAAAATTGCTGCGGATGACGGTTACCCGGTTCTCGTAAGCCTTAAGGCGCCTTAAAGCCGCCTCCACGGCGTCCCCATCCTGGTCAAAGCCGTAAAGATGACCCCTGTCGGACAGACGTAAACAAATCTGTTCCGCATGGCCGCCTCCCCCCAGGGTGCCGTCCACGTATACGCCGTCCGGCTGTATATTTAACTGTTCGATTGTCTCCTGTAACAGGACGGAATAGTGCTGAAACTCCATGTTGATCTCCCCTGCGCTTCTCTACAGGCGGATGCCCACGCTGTCCAGATAGGCCATAGACTGATCCACGTCGATATCCTCATTCTCCGCGTTCCAGCGGTCTCTGTCCCAAATCTCCACGTGTCGCCCGCTGCCTACCATGCACACTTCCCTGGTCAGGGACGCATACTCTCTCAACTCCGTTGGGATTAAAAAACGCCCCTGCTTGTCCAGATCCACATACGCTGCGCCTGACAGGAAAAATCTCAGCACCTTACGGGACTCTTTGTTGGTGATGGAGAGCGTGTCCAGCTTCTCCTCGAACTGGCTCCACTCCGTTTTATCGTACACAAATAAACACCCATCAATCCCCTTGGTCACCACGAACTCCTCGCCCAGCGATTCCCGCAGCTTCGAAGGAAGAATGAGTCTGCCTTTCGTATCAAGCGTGTTGTTGTATTTACCCGCGTACATAAAATATTACCTTCCAACAGCAGTCCGGTTTCAGGGAATATAGCTGCCACTTTCAAACCATTTTCGTGGTTTTTTGTGCACTTTGCTCCCTTTTCCTCCACTTAGGTAATAGATTACACCTTTTTGCTCTGGTTGGCAAGGGGAAATATGAAACAATCTTAAATTTTGTTTTCAAGTTGTTAACACTCACCCCTGCACGCGAAAAAAAGCCCGCGGCAACTGTAGTCCATTTCTACAGTACCGCAGGCTTTTCTCATCCTTACAGCCATGTTATTTTCCCTGAATCTTCCTTCTCTGCTGAGCAGAAATCAGCGGGATCAGTGCCGACGACGGCAGAAGCCTCTGTCCCAGAGTGCCAATCCTCACAATAGGTGAAGGGATAATCACCGTTTGTCTTTTTTTCATGCCGCGAAAAGCCTCCCTGACACAGTACCCTGCAGAAATTCCTTTCATGGCAAAGACCACATTGGCCCGGGCATTGAATTCCGTGTCCACCGGTCCCGGACACAGAACCGCCACATATATCGGGCTTTTGATCTCTTTCAGCTCTCTTGCCACCGCCCGGGTCAGGCTGACCACATAGGATTTGGAAGCGTAGTAGGCCGCCATATGAGGACCCGCCGGCAGAAGTCCCGCCGCGCTTCCCACGTTCAGAATGGTGCCATGGCCCTGCTTTTCCATCTTTTGCAGCATCCCCTTAAACAAAATATGCATGGCCCGCACATTCACGTCGATCAGGGATATCTCTTTGGAAAGCTCCGTGTCCGTAAAGCTGCCGCAGACGCCGAAACCGGCATTGTTGATAAACACGTCCACCCGGATGTTGCTCAGCCTTGCCAGGAAATCATGACATTCCTCCTCCACCGACAGATCCGCTGTCCAGACGCGGCAGGGCACCTGCAGGCTGTCCGCCAGCTCTTTCAGCCTTTTCTCCCTGCGCCCTGTCAGCACCAGACGATAGCCTTTCCTGGCAAAAGCTAAGGCAAATTCCCGGCCAATGCCGGAAGTGGCGCCTGTAATGACTGCTGTTTTTCTCTTCATACATCAATGCCTCCATCTGCCAGTAGTATACCCAAAGCCGCAAAAAACCGCAACCGTCAATGTTTGAAAAAGGGCTTTCAGAAAAGCCTGTTGAAACCATCGGTAAACTGTGCTAAACTACTCCCCAGAGGGCTTTTTGCCCGTAATGCATAAGAAAAGAGGTTATTTTCATGGAACTTACCAAAGAATTCTACGAGGCAGCCGAAAAGAACTTCGACTCTGACCGCGCCAACACTGTGGCCATGAACGCCGTGATGAACAACGGCTTACTGAAATCCGCCGCTGTGGCCCAGACCGCGAGAGAGCTTCCTCACACCTACTCCATCTCCTTAAAACAGGGCAATATCACCTCCCAGAAGCAGAGTGGACGCTGCTGGATGTTCGCCGCTTTAAACGTGATGCGCTTTGATATCATCCACAGCCTGAATCTGGAAACCTTCGAACTGTCACAAAGTTATCCGCTGTTCTATGACAAGCTGGAGAAATCCAACTATTTCCTGGAAAGCATCTTACAGACCCTGGACGAGCCCACCAACGGACGTCTCATCTCCTATCTGCTCCAGTCCCCTGTGGGCGACGGCGGCCAGTGGGATATGTTCGCCAATCTGGTGCGCAAATACGGTGTGGTACCCAAGGACGCCATGCCGGAATCCGTTCCTTCCTCCTCCACCCGCGAGCTTTGCTCCGTTCTGACCGAAAAGCTTCGCACCTATGCCTGCCAGCTGAGAAGCGCCCACGCAAAGGGAGCCTCCATGGAAGATCTTCAGGCTCAGAAAGCGGAAATGATGGACGAGGTTTACCGCATTC
>JAJQGR010000250.1 GCA_021200345.1 Lachnospiraceae bacterium
CCACCGCCGAATCGTCGATGACAACACTGTCCGTCAAATCCCCATCTACAGCATCTGTGGCTGAAACCGCACTGGCAAAGTCCAGTGCTTCACTTCCAGCAGTGACGGAATACGAAGTCTTCGTCAGTGAAATCACCGGCGGAGTGGTATCCAGGACGATAACAGCCGCGCTTTTCTCTGCTACGTTTCCGGAATTGTCTGTCACATAATACGTCACCGTATACTCGCCCGGAACACCATAATTTACACCCGCATCATCTAACGCAATCTCTTCCGTCAGGTCTCCGTCAATTTCATCAATCGCAGTGACACCTTCCAGATAGCCCGGCGCTTCGTCCGCTTCCACCAGATCATACCCGCTCCTGATTCCGGAAAAATCAGGAGCAATTTCATCGATAACAGAAACCGAAATGGCTTCTGATGTATCATTTCCGCTCTCATCCTGTGCAGTGACAGTAACAACATATTCCCCAATATCCATAAATACAACAGCGTCGGCTGTCATCGAGCAAGAGACTTCTGACAAGTTCTGTGAAACCGACTGCACGTCAGAAATATAAATAGCAGTTTCCGATATCTCATCCTCCGCAGCGGCATAAATAACGCCTTCCTCTTCCTGATCTGACAGTTTTACGGTTTCACCATAACCGACCTCCAGTTGTTCCGTAAAACCTGTAAAGACCGGTGGAATCTCATCTGTCACATGAACCACTGCTTCCGCAGTCACTTCATTCCCGCTTTCATCTGCTGCAGAGATCGTAACAGTATAATCTCCCGGAAGTGGAAATGTAACAGATGTAAAGTCCTCAGACAAAACCGCCGATTCAGGTAAAACCGATTCAATCAGGACATCAACACTCCCGCTGTTTTCATCGGTTGCCGACGCCAGTTCATATACAGATATCGTCTGCCCATATTCCAAATCTGCATCAGAAACTGAAATCTCCGGCGGTGTCGTATCTCCTCCACAGGCAACCATCACAATACTGGCCACAAACAACGTCGCCATGCCTGTCAGAATCTTCAGGCTCAGCTTTCTGCGCTGCCTGTTCTTTCTGATGAAAGAAAGCAAAAAAAGAACAATTGCCGTTCCTCCGCCTAAAAACGAAATCAGGAATAACAATACCCCAACTGTAACCATTCCGGTTCCCCCTGTCTTTATCCTTTGTAATGATATTGATTTATTTCGTTCAGTATAGCACAGGCACTTTGACATTTCTATCATAAATTCATCCAGCGTCTGGCAGGATTTGTTTTATGCAAAAAGCTCCCGCAGGATTTCTCCCACGAGAGCCTCTTGCCGGTAACACTTTTAAATATCCCAACAGAAATTATGCACTTTGAGACATCATATAACTGTCAACATCCTGCTCCGTCAATGCGTATTTCTGCATAATGCGTCGCCGGATATCCGTTTCCGGGAGCAGCATTTCACGATATACCTCTATCATGTTGCTAATGATCTTGGTCTGTGCCGCCTCGCGCTCTTCCTGTCTTCCCTCTTCTCTGGCGTCCTCTATCGCGTCTTCCCAGCCCTTGCACACGTTTACCACCTCCTGTGTTGTTTCAGTATTGATTTTGACATTTGCGCAGTCCCGTATCACCCGCGCCGCCTTTCGATCCAGCCTTTGAAACGCTTCATTTCTCTTAAGCAATTCCTTCAGCTTCCGCTTGTCCGGTGCCGCTTTCATGAACCTCAGGACAGGTCCCAGGCTCGTGGAAAACTTCTCAAAGTCCTCGTCCTGCATACGCGACGGCTCAATCAGCAGTACCCGATAATCCTGAACAAACGGCAGGAGCCGGTCATTCGGCAAATCAAAAAGCTCCTTCAGACTCAGCGCTCCGTCCCAAGGTTCTGGCCCGAAGTGGATACAAAGGGTAATCACAGGCGAAAGCCGATCCGTTCTGTGCATGCCTGACAGAAATTCTGCAGAGCTTTCCTTCTCTCCCGCGTTTCTGTGCAGCACACGCAGCTCCTCTGCCTGTGCCGCGTACTGCAGCGCGTCGGACAAAATACTGCGGATCGGCATTCCATAATGGATATTTGTCTGCGCCTCGATCCCGAAAATCACATATGCGCAGGTATCGTCCGTCATGACAGTCCACTGCCGAACAACATCGCGGTACCGCTCCACCGCATTATCTCTTCCTTTGTATGTCTCTTCTTTATCACCATGCTCAAAAACATGTAAAAGAAGATGAGAATCCAGCGGCCTTAATGAAGTCGGTTTCACCACCGTTTCCCCGCCGTACAGATAGTAATTCACCGCATCCGCGAAAATATCCGCATCGCTTAAGTAATCCTTTGTAGACGTGTCCTGTACACCCATTTCTTTCCCTCTTTCTGAAACGCCCGGTGTCAGGAATTTTCCTGCCTCCAATTTTAACACGTATTATCCGGATATTCAAGTACAATATTACTACGTTTTAATTATAACCGTCTGTCCTGTTTATCCGACATTTTTCGCACTGACGTTTCACTATATATATGCACGAAAGTGCCAAAATGTCGCAAAATTTTTTAATCGCATTTTATATTTTATCTTACATAATATATATGTATTTTCTGATTGCATTCATAAGAAAGAATTCAGAAATCTCTGTCTTTCTCCTTCCAAATATGATAAACTGTTCCACATACCTGTTAACAACGCTTTGAACAAAAGTAAATAGTGCCATATATGACTTTCTCACTGGCATTGACCTGCCTCAAAGCAACCTCTCCAAAACAGTTCAGGGAGATACGTGCATGAAATATATGAC
>JAJQGR010000260.1 GCA_021200345.1 Lachnospiraceae bacterium
ATGCAACTTTTTTGAAGCTGTCTTTCAAAGTGGAAGTTAACTTTTCACTTCAGCACTAAAATTTGAGTACATTTATCGCTCACAAGATGTTGTAAAAAACCAGAAAGTCAGACACAAAATACATCAGCTCCTGCCAATCTCTTCATATAAATTATGCCCCAGAGAATCTATCACTACAATCGCCGGGAAATCCTCCACCCACAGCTTTCGAACCGCCTCCGTGCCCAGATCATCATAGGCCACCACTTCCGCCGATTTAATCGATCTGGACAAAAGCGCTCCCGCGCCGCCTACCGCCGCGAAATAGACCGATTGATTTCTTACAATGGCGTCAATCACTTCCCGGGAGCGTTTCCCTTTGCCGATCATTCCGCCCAGCCCCAGATCCAGAAGCTGCGGTGTGTATTTGTCCATCCTGCTGGCAGTAGTAGGTCCGGCAGAACCAATGACGCGCCCTTCCCGGGCAGGGGACGGCCCCATGTAATAGATCAGATTCCTTTCCAGCTCAAAGGGCAATTCTTTTCCCTGCGCCAGTGCCTCTTTCATTCTGGCATGCGCCGCATCCCGGGCCGTGTATATCGTGCCTGTAATGTATACGTAATCCCCGCTTCTGAGCGTTGATGCTTCTTCTCTTGATATGGGTGCTTTTATATGTTTTTCCATGAAGGCCTCCTCACAGGACACAGACTGCGTGGCGATTAACGTGACAGCAGATATTGACCGCCACCGGAAGCCCCGCAATATGCGTCGGCCAGGTGTTAATATTCACAGCCAGTGCGGTACATTTTCCTCCCAGACCTCCGGGACCTATTCCCAACCCGTTGATCCTTTCTAACAATTCCTTCTCCAGCTCTGCCACATAGGGAACTTCAGAGCGGACATTCACCGGGCGGGTCAGCGCCTGTTTTGCAAGCAGAGCGCACTTTTCAAAGGTTCCGCCAATACCTACTCCCACCACCATGGGCGGACAGGCATTGGGACCGGCATCCTTCACCGCGGCCAGGACAGCATTCTTCACTCCTTCAATACCGTCCGCCGGCTTCAGCATAAAAATCCGGCTCATATTTTCACTGCCAAATCCCTTTGGCGCTACGGTAATACGCACCTGGTCCCCGGGAACAATCTGATAATGGACCACCGCGGGAGTATTATCTTTCGTATTCTCGCGAAGCAGCGGGTCCTTTACCACGGATTTGCGAAGATACCCTTCCGCGTATCCCTGGCGGACACCTTCCTGTATCGCCTCCTCCAGGCTTCCCCCCGTAAAGTGCACCTCCTGACCTGCCTCCATAAATATCACCGCCATGCCGGTATCCTGGCAGATGGGGATCATGTCCTGCCCGGCAATCTTGAGATTCTCCTCAAGCTGCCCCAGAATTCTGGTCCCCAGCCTGGAGGTCTCATTTTGCTTCGCGTCCGAAAGCGCCTCCCTCATGTCCGGTGTCAGAAAGTGATTGGCTTCAATGCACATTCTTTTTATTTGCTGTGTAATCTCTGATACTAAAATTGTTCTCATTTTCGCTTTCCCAATATATGATGAGCCCGGAACCGCAATGGCATTCCCCTTTATCCTGTGATCTGCGCCTGAATGGCGTCCATCTCCTCTGCCGGCAGTTCCTGCGGCTTCCAGGTCACCATTGCCGGGCCGTCTGCGTAGCGGGGAATCAGATGGCAGTGAAAATGAAATACTGTCTGCCCCGCCGCCTCTCCGTTATTCTGTACAATGTTGATTCCATCGGCGTTCAGGTTCTTTGTCAGCCGATCCGCCATCACTTTCGCCAGCCGCATCACTTTCCCCGCAGTCTCCTCAGGGATCTCATGGATATCCGCGTAATGATCCTTGGGCAAAATCAGCACATGGCCCTTCGACGCCGGACTGGCGTCCATGATTACGTTAAACTCCTCGTCCTCATAAACACTTCTGGTGGGAATATCTCCGTTTGCCAGTTTGCAGAAAATGCAGTCGTCTCTTTTCATAATTAATACGCCTTTCCCCAGTAAACCATTTTTTTCGCCGGTCTGCCGCAGCAGACGCAGACATCTGAAATCTGCTCCTGCTCAAAGGGCATACAGCGGCTGGTAACCGATAATTTTTCCTTGATCTTGTCCTCGCAGGCCTGATCGCCGCACCACATGGCTTTCACAAAGCCGGTTTTCTGATTAAAAATATCCTCCAGTTCTTCCATGTTCCGCGCGGTCCATGTATGAGCGTCGCGATGCTTTCTGGCTTTTTCCAGCATTTCCTGCTGCATCGTCTCCAGAATTTCCCCGACCTTCTCCTCCAGCGCCTCGAAAGGAACATCGATCTTTTCAAAGTTATCCCTTCTGCAGATCACGCACTTGCCGGCCTCAATGTCTTTGGGGCCAACCTCAATGCGGACCGGGATTCCCCTCATTTCCTGCTCCGCAAACTTCCAGCCGGGGCTCTTGTCAGAATCGTCCACCTTGACGCGGAAGCCTTTCGCAATCAGGCGATCTCTCAATTCCGCCGCTTTCTCCAGCACGCCTTCTTTCTTTTGCTGAACAGGAATGATCATCACATGAGTGGGCGCCACTCTGGGCGGCAGGCATAAGCCCCGGTTATCGCCATGTACCATAATGATCGCGCCAATCAGGCGGGTGGTCATCCCCCAGGAGGTCTGAAGCACATATTTTAATGTATTATCCCTGTCAGTGATCTGGATGCCAAAAGCGTTAGCGAAGCCGTCGCCAAACTTATGGCTGGTGCCGCTCTGGAG
>JAJQGR010000263.1:0-3084 GCA_021200345.1 Lachnospiraceae bacterium
TAAGCAGCGCGACCAACGTGGGCGCCTTCGTGGACGGCACCTGGGATTCTGACGCAGCGAAAGAGCTGTTTGGTGACAATTACGCCGCGGCGGCACTTCCGACGTTCGAAGGCTCTGACGGCAACACCTATCAGCTGGGTGGTTTCAGCGGATATAAGCTTCTGGGCGTAAAGCCTCAGACAGACGCGGATAAGCTGAGAGCCTGCCTGGAGCTGGCACAGTATCTGACCAGCGAGGAATGCCAGCTTGAGAGATATAATGAAGTAGGCTGGGGCCCCTCCAATCTGGCGGCACAGGAGGACGAGGCTGTACAGGCCGATGTAGCGCTGAGCGCTCTGGCGGAGCAGTCCAACTACAGCATGGGACAGGGACAGTATCCGGATGATTACTGGACCCTGGCTACCGCTCTTGGCGATGACATCATTTCCGGCAACATCACTTCCTCTACTTCTGATGATGATCTGATGACAACTCTGGAGGATTTCGAGACCAAGTGTATCTCTTACGCGCAGTAAGAATGAGTAAGCAATAAAACACATGAAATTTTCAAAGGGGAGAGACTGCATCTCTCCCCTTGATTCTTTCGGAAATCCAGAATGGGGGTACTATGAAAAAAGTTGCGGCATTTTTTCAGGCGATCGGCGCCAATATAAAAGATATCGGCGTGACGTTTAAGGAAGGCGACTGGAAGACGAAGGTGTCCTTTATCATCTTTGGCTTTGGTCCCCTTTTAAGAAAGTATTATCTGAGGGGCATTGCCTTTCTGGCGCTGGAAATTCTGTACATATGGTATATGATTTCCTTTGGCACATCTTATCTTGCCAAGTTTGGCACTTTGGGTACGGTGGAGACCGGAATGGATCCCACGACCTTTGTCACGGTTTATGGCGATAACAGCTTTCTGATTTTGCTGTGGAGCCTTTTGAGCATTATGTTCACTGCCCTGCTGATTTGCCTGTGGCGGATGAATATCAGTGAGAACCGGAGAGAGGAACTGGCGGCCAAAGCCGGTAAGGAGGTTCCCACAGTTCGTCAGGACCTTCATCAGCTCATTGACAGTAAGTTCAATTATACCTTATTATCTCTGCCGACGCTGGGCATTTTCCTGTTCATGATCCTGCCCATCATCTTCATGATCTGCGTGGCCTTTACCAACTATGACTTTACCCATCAGGCACCGTCCAAGCTCTTTACCTGGGTTGGTCTGAGTAATTTCGCGAATCTGTTTTCCTTTGGCGGCGACGGCTTCGGAGCGACATTTGCGAAGGTTTTAGGCTGGACCCTCGTGTGGGCTTTCTTTGCGACTTTCTTAAACTACTTCCTGGGGATGGCAGTAGCCATTCTGATCAACATGAAGGGCATCAAGTTCAAGAAGCTGTGGAGAACCATTCTGGTCATGACCATTGCCATTCCGCAGTTTGTTTCTCTGCTGTATGTGTCGAAGCTGTTTGCAGCGGATGGCCTGGTGAATTCCTATCTGTTAAAATGGGGCGTGATTTCCCAGGCACTTCCGTTCTGGACCAATCCTACCTGGGCGAAGGTGACGATCATTGTCTTAAACTGTTGGGTGGGTATTCCTTATTTGATGTTGATCAGCACCGGCATTCTGATGAATATTCCGGAGGATCTGTATGAGAGCGCCAGGATTGACGGTGCCAATCAGTTCCAGATGTTTCGGAAGATCACGCTTCCTTATATGCTGTTTGTAACTGGCCCGTATCTGCTGACCAGCTTCACTGGCAACCTGAATAACTTCAATATCATCTACCTGCTCAGCGGCGGTGGTCCCACTACCATGTCCATGTCAGGCGGCGCCGGTACCACAGATCTGCTGATTACCTGGCTGTATAAGATGACGGTCAATGATACCAACTACTGCATGGCGGCTGTCATCGGTATCATGGTATTCGTTGTGACGGCAGTGATTTCACTCGTTGTTTATGGCATGCTGCCATCCGTAAAAGATGAGGAGGGCTTCCAATAATGGCGAATAAAGCAAAACAGAGTGCCAAAGCAGCTGGCATTGAGATGAACAAGACGAAAGTCAAACCGGGTCATGTGGCGGCCTATATTGTGCTGATCCTGATCAGTATTATATGGCTGCTCCCTTTCGTGGGAATCGTGCTGCAGAGCTTCCGTTCCTTTACTCTGGAATACGGCGGTATGGTGGACTACCTGCTTCCCAAGACCTTTTCTCTGGACAGCTATACCTGGCTGTTTTCCGGTGAGAGCCAGTTTGTGAAGTGGTATGCCAACACCGTAACCATTGCATTCTTTGTGGCGATTGGGCAGACCTGTATGGTGCTGATGGTAAGCTATGCCCTGTCCCGCATGAGGTTCAGAGGCAGAACGCTCTGGATGAGGATCTGTCTGATCCTGGGCATGTTCCCCGGATTCCTGACCATGATCTGCCTGTATTTCCTCTTAAAGCAGTTCGGTCTGACCCAGGCCGGCGCTATTCCGGGATTGATTCTGGTGAGTGTGGCCAGTTCCGGTATGGGCTATTATGTGTGCAAGGGCTTCTTTGATACCATCCCGAAGTCTCTGGATGAGGCGGCCAGAATTGACGGCGCTTCCCGGGCCAGGGTCTTCTTTACCATGATTATTCCGCTTTCAAAGCCAATCATCATTTATACTGCCCTGACCGCTTTTATGGCTCCCTGGAACGATTATATTTTCGCTTCCTATATCGCGTTCGGTTATTCCGACAGCTACAACGTAGCCGTGGCTTTGTACAGGTGGGTTAACACCAACGACTACCAGGGGTATTTTACCAGGTTCTGTGCCGGCGGCGTATTGGTTGCCATTCCGGTTACCATTCTTTTCATGTGCCTGCAGAAGTATTACGTAGAGGGCGTTACCGGCGGTGCCGTGAAGGGATAACACTTTTTTTGAAATTCAATGAAAGCTATATGAAAAGGACTGTTCGGTTCACCTGATGACGCTGGCAGTCCTTTTTGATATGGAAAATAATGAAAAATCCTGAAATTTTAGTGGAATTGTTCCTTTAAGAGGTTTATTATATTTTCAGTAAAAAGGAAACTGCTCACTCTGACAAGGAGATTAACGTATATGAAAATTGTT
>JAJQGR010000263.1:3094-13192 GCA_021200345.1 Lachnospiraceae bacterium
CTGCAGGATTTGACCAAAACCTTCCCCGCCCTGGAAAAAAAGAACGCGGGTGAGGTGACTGCCGTGGACCATTTTAATTTTGAAATACCGGACGGAGAACTGATCGGTCTGCTTGGCCCTTCCGGCTGTGGGAAGTCCACTACTTTGAATCTGATCAGCGGTCTGCTGGCTCCCACCAGCGGCAAAATTTTTTTTGGTGAAGATGACGTCACCGCCCTGCCGCCGGAGAACCGGGGAGTGGGTCTGGTATTTCAGAACTATGCTCTCTATCCCCATCTGACGGTTAAAAAGAACATCACTTTTCCGTTGGAAAATCTGAAAGGAGACCAGAAGCTGACCAAAGCCCAGATGGCGGAAAAGGCTATGGAGGTGGCAAAGCTGGTGCAGATTGAGAACCTGATGGACAGAAAGCCGGGAGAGTTGTCCGGCGGGCAGCAGCAGCGGGTTGCAATAGCCAGGGCATTGGTCAAAATGCCCCGGGTTCTTTTGCTGGACGAGCCTCTCTCCAATCTGGACGCCAGGCTTCGGCTGCAAACCAGGGAGGAGATCCGCCGGATTCAGCGTCAGACGGGCATTACTACGGTCTTTGTGACGCATGATCAGGACGAGGCCATGAGCATATCCGATAGAATTGTGGTCATGAAAGACGGACAGCTGCAGCAGATTGGAAAGCCCCAGCAGGTGTATGACGATCCGGCCAATCTCTTTGTGGCGAAGTTTCTGGGAACGCCGCCCATCAATGTGTTTCAGGGCAGGGTCAGGGGAAACAGAATCTGTATCGGCGATGAGGCGGTCCTGGAGGTTCAGGGCGTGGAGGATCAGGAGGCAACGGTAGCCATCCGCCCGGAAGGCTTTGTCCTGCAAAAGGATGGCCCTTTCAGCTGTCAGCTGGACCGGCTGGAGGTTATGGGGAGAGATGTCAGTGTGATCAGCTCTCATCCGGCCAGCGAGGCGCCGAAGGTGCGATCCATTGTGCCGGCGGAGACGATGGTGGATCTGGGACAAAAAGAGGTTCACTTTGCCTTAAAGCCCGGGAAGGTGTTCCTTTTTCACCAGGAAACCGGGGTGCGCATTCCGTTTGTGCCTGTAAAGGAGGCTGCCCATGATTGAGAAAAAAAGCGCCAAAGCCTGGCTCTATCTGCTGCCTGCTTTCCTGTTCCTGGCCGCGTTTATGATCTATCCGCTGATTGATGTGTTTATTTATTCCTTTGAGGAGGGCTACAACTCTGCCTCCCAGACCTATTACGGAATCGGCCTGTACAATTATTCTTATGTACTTCATGACACCTATTTTCTGCAGGCGGTCAAAAACACGTTCCTGCTGGTGATTATTACAGTGCCTCTGTCTACGGGGCTGGCTCTGCTGATTTCCGTAGCGCTGAATTCCATTACCCGCCTGCGCGAGTTCCTGCAGACAGTCTATTTTCTGCCCTACGTGACCAACACCCTGGCAGTGGGGCTGGTGTTCATGATTTTATTTAAAAAGACAGCGTATTCTGACGGCCTTGTCAATCTGCTGATTCAGTTTTTTGGGGGAAGCAGCGTGGATTTCATTGATGGACCTTACTGGGCCAAGATGTTTGTGCTGTGCTTTTATACCATCTGGGTGGTGATGCCTTTCAAAATCCTGATTCTGACCAGCGCGCTGGCCAGCGTTAATCCGATTTATTACAGCGCGGCCCGGGTGGATGGCACACCGGCCTGGAGGATTTTTTTTAAGATCACACTGCCCATGATTTCTCCCATGATTTTCTACCTGGTGATCACCGGTTTTATTGGGGCTTTTAAGGCTTATTCCGACGCGGTGGCACTGTTTGGCACCGACTTAAACGCAGCGGGAATGAACACCATTGTGGGATATGTCTATGATATGCTTTATGGCGACAGCGGCGGATATCCCTCCTTTGCCTCCGCGGCGGCCATTATCCTGTTTGCCATTGTACTGACCATCACCTGCATCAATCTGCTGGTGAGCAGAAAGCATGTATACTATTAACGCTGTTGAGATTCGAGAGTATGCGGGAATAGTGGAACAGTTTATTTGTTTCCCTGCAACCCTTTTCTATAAAGGAGATTTCTATGGACGCTCTGACAAGCTATGAAAAAATCACCCGCCGCACCCGCGCGCGGCGGTACACCACAAAGACGCTGACCTACATTTTGCTGCTCTTCTGGGCTTTTATGGTGCTGTTTCCCTTTTACTGGATGATATTGACCTCCATCAAGAGCTACAGTTCCTATAACGCGGAATACATTCCCTCATTTATCGCCCGTTCCCCCACGCTGCAGAATTATGTGGATGCCTTTACCACGGTACCGCTGGGGAGATATCTGTTGAATACGCTGATTTTTACTCTGATTACCACAGCCATTATGCTGGTGGTGACCACACTGGCGGCTTTCGCCTTTGCCAGACTGGAATTTCGGGGCAAGAATATCATCTTTACGCTGTTTTTATCGCTGATGATGATCCCCAATGAGCTGGTGGTGATCACCAATTTTACCACCATCACAAATCTGGGCTGGCGCAATACCTTTGTGGGCCTGATTTTGCCTTCAGTGACCAGTGTGTTTTATATTTATCTGTTGAAAGAAAATTTTGCTCAGGTGCCGGATGAGCTATACTATGCCGCGAAGGTGGACGGAACCTCCGATCTGAGATATCTGCGCCGGGTGCTGATCCCCATCTGCAAACCTACCATGATCACAATTGTGATTCTGAAAATCATTGAGTGCTGGAATTCTTATGTATGGCCCCGGCTGATCACCGATGATGAGGCCTATTATCTGGTGTCCAACGGGATTCAGGAGATCAGGGAGAATGGATTTGGACGGGAAAATATTCCGGCCATGATGGCCGCAGTGGTAGTGATTTCCACGCCGTTAATCATTCTGTTCCTCTGCTTCAGGAAACAGATCATGGCCGGAGTGGCCAGAGGAGGGACCAAGGGATGAGAGGACTTTTGAAAAAATTATACTGTCCTGCGGCAAAAAGGCTGACAGCGCTGTCACTGGCAGTGTTGATGTGTCTGACTCTTACTGCCTGCCACGGTTCCAAAGAGACTACGGCTTTTGAAATCCCGGAGGAATTTGACACTTCCCGTACCTATGAGATTACTTTCTGGGCCAAAAACGACACAAATAAAAATCAGACCGCCATCTATAAACAGGCCATTGAGGACTTCCAGGAAATCTATCCGAATATTACGGTGAATTTAAAGCTGTATACCGATTACAGCAAGATTTATAATGATGTGATTACCAATATTTCCACAGGCACCACGCCTAACGTATGTATCACTTATCCGGATCATATCGCCACGTATCTGACTGGGGAGAATGTGGTAGTGCCGCTGGATGATCTGATGACGGATGAAAAATATGGTCTGGGCGGCAGTGAGGTGCTCTTCGACTCTCCGGCTGTAGAGGAAATCATTCCGGAATTTCTGGAGGAATGTCAGATTGGAGATCATTATTATGCGCTGCCCTATATGCGCTCCACCGAGGCCTGCTATATCAATAAGACTTATGTGGAGGCGCTGGGCTATACCCTGCCGGATGTGCTGACCTGGGACTTTATCTGGGAGGTGTCCGAGGCGGCCATGGAAAAGGATGAGGATGGAAATTTTCTGATCAACGGTCAGAAGACCATGATCCCTTTCATCTATAAGTCTACGGACAATATGATGATCCAGATGTTAAAGCAGAAAGGCGCGGGATATTCCACCGCTTCCGGGAGTATTGAGATTTTTAATGATACCACGGAAGAGCTGCTGTACACCATCGCGGAGCATGCTGCTACAGGAGCGTTTTCTACTTTTAAAATTTCCAGCTATCCGGCCAATTTTCTGAACGCGGGGCAGTGCATTTTTGCGATAGATTCCACAGCAGGCTCCACATGGATGGGAACGGACGCGCCGCTTCTGGATATCAGTGAGGACGCTCTGGTGGATTTTGAGACAGTGGTGATGGAGGTGCCCCAGTATGATACAGAGAATATACAGATGATCTCTCAGGGACCGTCGGTCTGTATTTTCAATAAAGAGGATTCTCAGGAGGTGCTTTCCTCCTGGCTGTTTGTGCAGTATCTGCTGACCAATGATGTGCAGATCGCGTACGCTGAGACGGAGGGCTATGTGCCGGTCACTTCCAAGGCGCAGAATTCCGCACAATATCAGGACTATCTTTCCCGCAGCGGGGAGGACAATGATACCTATTACGAGGTGAAGATTGCCGCCACACAGCTTTTGCTGGATCATACGGAAGATACGTTTACTACGGCTGTGTTTAATGGCTCCGCGTCTCTCAGGGATGCTGCGGGGCAGTTGATTGAGAATGTAACCAAATCAGCCCGCCGCAGGGAAACCGTGGATGAGACTTATATGGAGCAGCTGTTTGAGGACATTACGTCTCTTTACCGGCTGGATCAGATTTCCACGGTGGATGGAAAGGTGGAGCTGGGGCCGCTTCCGGCTACCGCTGTGGCGCTGCTGGCGGCGTTAGCTGTAACCTGGATTTGTATTATTGGCTATTTTCTTTGTAGAAAGGTAAAAAATTTTTCACAGAATGACCATTGAAAAATCACGATTTACCAGTATAATTTCAAGGTAAGCGGGAGGGGTAGCCGTATTCCTTTCGCTTATTGGCTTTTCTCTCGAGAGTGTTGCAAAGCGCACTGTATTTATAGAAAGGAGTTTTTTATTATGAAAAAGAAGTTAGCATTGGCACTGGCTTTTTCCATGAGCCTGGCACTGGCTGCCTGCGGCAGCTCCAGTTCTGAGAGCTCCAGCACTGAGGAAGCGGAGGAGACCGTGGAGGAAACCGCCGCGGAGGACAGCACCGAAGTGTCGACGGACGCAGAAGCGGAAGAGGCCGGGGAAGAGGAGACCGCTGAGGATGCAGAGGAAGCGGAGGATACGGACGCTGTCTCTGTTATGACCTATGAGGAGTATGTGGCGGCGGAGCTTGATACGCAGGTGTGTGTGGAGACCTATGTGCAGGCGACCCAGTCCTGGTGGGACGACACCATTACTGCTTATACTCAGGATGAGGATGGAGCATATTTCCTGTATAATATGACCTGCTCTGAGGAGGATGCAGAGCTGCTGGTGCCGGGAACGAAGATCATTGTGACCGGTTATAAGTCTGAGTGGTCCGGCGAGGTGGAGATCATTGACGCCACCTTTGAGTTCGCCGATGACGGAGACAGCTACATTGCGGAAGCTCTGGATGTGACGGAGCTGCTGGCGGACGAGAGCCTGGAGGATTATCAGAATCAGTTCGTGTCTTTCACCGGCATGACCGTGGAGCCTTCTACAGATGCCAACGGCAATGAGGTGGCTTTCCTGTACAACTGGGATGGTTCCGGTGAGGCTGGCAGCAACTGTGATCTGTATTTCAATGTGTCTGTGAACGGAGAAACCTATAACTTCACGGTAGAGTCTTATCTGTGTGGTGAGGATACCGAAGTATACCAGACGGTAACGGAGCTGGAGGTCGGTGATGTGATCGACATGGAAGGCTTCCTGTACTGGTATGAGGGTGTCAATCCGCACATTACCTCGGTGACTGTGGTCGGATGAACAGCGGTTTTGTCAGAATGAACTGATGATGGACTGACTGAACAATGGAAAAGAGTGTCGTTGCATTGCGGGCAATGACACTCTTTTGGATTCCGGAGAAAAATGGAGTCATGGACGATTATCAAAATGAAAACGAGGGGGGAATTTTTGACAGGAGTTCTTCATAAATACCATTATAGAAAAAGAATATGGATCGGAATATGAAGACAATTTATGTGAAAAAGCTGTTATCTGCGGAGTTACCTGTCCGGGTACTGTCTGTACTTGGACTGTTTCTTTTTGCCTTTTTTGCGGGCGGAGCGGCAGCCAGGATTGTAAACAGCCGGGAGGTGACAGAAACGGCCGGGACGAATGTGAATTTGTCTGAGACCGTCAACTGGGGACTGGGCTTTGGTCCCTCGGGAGAGAAACCCACGGGTATGGCCACAATGGAGGAGCTGGCGCAGTATCATGCTTATTTTATGTCTGATACGGAGGAGAAGATCCTTTATCTTACCTTCGACTGCGGCTATGAGAACGGCAACACGAAGGCAATTTTGGACGCGCTTCAAAAGCATAACGCGCCGGCCACCTTTTTTGTGGTGGGATATTTCCTGGAGAGCGCGCCTGATCTGGTGCGGCGCATGGTGGAGGAGGGGCATACCGTGGGCAATCACACTTACAATCACCCGGATATGTCTCAGATCTCAGACATGGCTTCTTTTCGAAAAGAAATGGAGGACAACGCCGCCCTGTTTTGGAAAGTCACCGGCACGGATATGGCCATGTACTACCGGCCGCCCCAGGGAAAATACAGCGTGGAAAATCTGAAGATGGCCCAGGAACTGGGCTACTCCACATTTTTCTGGAGTCTGGCGTACGTGGACTGGTATCAGGATGATCAGCCTACCCATGAGGAAGCCTTTGAAAAGCTGCTTGGCCGGGTTCATCCGGGGGCCATTGTGCTGCTGCACAATACTTCACAGACCAACGGGGAGATTATAGATGAGCTTTTGACAAAGTGGGAGGAAATGGGGTATACCTTTGGGGCATTGTCGGATTTTATAGTTTAATTTTCATCTGAGCGTTGATTTTTGAAAGGGGATAAAGTATTCTATAGTTGTGCGTAAGAAATTTGAAATGAAATGGAGAAAGCGGCAAAATGCCTGATAAGCAGAAGAGCAAAATAGCCGGGCAGTGGCTGGTTCCGACAATCATCGTACTGGCACTTTTTATTTTTGCAGGGTGCAGGTACGGCTTTTGGTTTGCCTCCAACGATGATTACGTGATGAACGCGATTCTTTCCGGAGCGTATCTGGGCAGATCGGATATTCATAATGTATACATGTCTCCTGTGCTTGGTGTTGTATTTTCAGCCCTGTATCGTGTCATCCCTGCGGTGCCATGGTACGGTCTGTTTTTGGCGGGAAGTCAGTTCGCGGCTCTTTGGCTGTGCTTAAGATGTATTTACGGCCGCTGTGAACAGACGCTGACTAAAATCGTTGGCACAGTGTGCTTCGCAGCTTTGTTTTCCGCGCTTTTATTTTCGGAGCTGGTGTTTTGCCAATACACGCTGGTGGCGGCGGTACTGGCGGATTCCGCTGTTTTTTTAGTCCTGCTGGATCGTCAGGAGGAAGCCGCAATACGATGGAAGTCTCTGGTGGTTCCTTTTGCTTTGTATGTGCTGGCAGAACTTTTGCGCAGTAACGTGGGGCTGATGCATCTGGTGTTTCTGGGGATTGCCTGCCTGTATCGGCTTTTGTGGGCGGAAGGAAGCAGGACAAGCCGGGCGCAAAAAGTCCTGCTGACAGCAGCTGCCATACTCCTGGGGCTGGGAGCCGTGCTTCATGAGACTATCCTGGTGATTGGATGTATCGGACTTCTTTGCTGTTATCTCATTGTATGGCTGATACAGTCTTTCAGGCAGAAAAAGGCTGTCATATTAAAATATACTGCGTTTTTTGCAGGCGTGGTTGTGACGGCGCTGATCAGCTGGGCGGTCACTTATGCGGTTTATCATGCGGGAAGCTGGGCAGATTATACGGAATTTAATCAATACAGAACAGAGCTTTATGATTATAATGGGGTTCCTTATTATGGCGAGTATGAGGAGCTTTATGGGGAGCTGGGCTTTACAGGGAATGGATATTATTTGCTGGCCAATTGTGACATCGCTTTTTCGGATCTGGCGAATACGGAGGCAATGCAGCGGCTTTCGGAGGCTTCCGCCCCGGATCGGACGTTCTGGCTGAATGATATTAAAAGAATCATCCTGAATGTGGTAGATAAGTTTCAGAGTGATCCCATGCAGCCCTATGACAATCTGTTGATTGTAACATTTCTGGCGGCAGCCTTTGTGTGTCTGCTGGGGCAGGACTGGATGGCACTACTTCAGCTCCAGTTTCTGGCCTTTGCCCATGTGCTGTGCTGGTCATATCTGTATTGGCTGGACAGGGTGCTGGACAGAGTGACTGTGGGCATTTATCTGGCGGAAATCCTTCTGCTGGCGGCAGTTTGTATTTTAAAATCTGCCGGAATCCGGCAGAGAATGTCCAGAGGCATTCTGTATCTGGGATTGGGGATTGGAACAATTTACTTTACGGTGGTAATGGTTCAGGAAATGACGGCGTTTGGGGAAACTTATCAGGAAACGATTGAGAAAAATCAAAGCTGGGAAGCCTGTAAGGAATATTGCAGAGAGAATCCAGAACAGCTCTATTTTCTGGATGTGTTGTCTTTCAGCAGTTTTTCAGAAAGTATTTTTGATCCATATAGGACGCAGACACAGAACTATGAACTGGCGGGAGGGTGGTTTGCGAAAAGTCCGCTTTATGATGAAAAGCTGAACAATTATGGAATCAGCGGAACCATATATGAGGAGCTGGAAAGCGGCGGTGTTATTTATTATATCTGTGAATTTGGAAAAGGCGCGGATTGGATTGCCGACTTTTTTGCCGATTATGATGTGGATGTGGACATTCAGAGAGTGGACGGAATTTTCGTGGATTTCGAGGAAGTGATGACAGTATATATGATTGCCGGTAATGCTTAACATCAATAATGCCTGCAGTTGACCTGAAAAACATAAACAGTGAAATTTGTCTGCGTGGGATGGCAGTGTTCTCTGAGGTGAACTGTAAAAGGTAAGGATAAATCTATAAGAAAGAAGGATCAGAAAAAATGAAATTTTGTGTACTGGACATTGGGGGAACCTTTATTAAGGGCGCTGTTATGGATGAAAACGCCAACATCATCCAGCGGATGAAGGTAAAAAGCGACTGTTCCGGGCTGGAGGCACTGCTGGATAGCCTGGATGAAATCATTGCGCCGGTGGCAGCGGTTGTGGAGGGCATTGCCATCAGCATGCCGGGCAAGATTGACTGTGATAACGGTATCGCCAGAACCGGCGGCGCGTTTTCCTTTATCAGGGATTTTCCAATTTTGTCAATTATTGAGGAAAAATATCATCTGCCCGTTGCCCTGGAAAATGACCGGAAGGCGGCGGCCAGCGCGGAAAACTGGGTGGGAGCTTTAAAAGACGTGAAAAACGGCCTGGTGTTTATTTTTGGAACCGGTATAGGCGGCGGAATTATTATAGATAACCGGGTAATGAAAGGCAGCCATTTCGCGGCGGGGGAGCTGAGTCTGTGCCTGCTGAATAAGGAGGCGGAGGGATTTTCCATGTCCAATATGATCACCACGACTTCCAGCACCAGAGGACTTCTGGATATGTATCAGGAGATGTCCGGTATGGAAGAGAAGGTGGACGGCGTGGAATTCTTCAGACGCGCCAACGAGGGTGAGGAGACGGCGCTTTTGACATTGCGGCGTTTTGCCAGAATTACGGCGCACTATCTGTTTGAACTGCAGGTAGTGCTGGACGTGGATCGGGTGGCGATTGGCGGCGGTATCAGTGAGCAGCCTCTGCTGTTACAGGTGTTGAATGAGGAGCTGGACAAGGCGTACGATACCCAGTTTCCTTTGCCCTGCGTGCGTCCTGAGCTGGTAAAATGCCGTTTTGGCAACGATGCCAATCTGATTGGCGCGCTGAAAGGATTGCTGGATTCGGGAAAGCTTGGATCGTAAGTGCCTTTCCCCCGCGCCAAGATGCCGGGTGGAATGAAAAACGGGCGGATGAGGGAAGATACGCATGAGCATCATTGTATTATTGATTTTCATAGGAATTATTACAAAAGGGACCAATCAGGACCGCAGACGCAGCGACATCTTTAAAAAGGTGATCGGAGCGTATGTGGGGATATCCATATTGGCAGGACTGCTTTCTTCCGGAGGCTTTGTCTCCGTTGCGGTGATTGGACTGTTGATTTGGTATTTTACCAGCAGGAAGCAAAAGTCTGAGAAAGACAGATGGCAGGAATGGCAGGAATCCTATGATCAGGGACGCAGAAATGCCGCTGATTCAAAAAATTCCTACAGTAATTCCAACGGCGGACAGGGAACGAAAAAGGCTGCGGGGGCAGGGCGATTTTCCCAGACCCAGCCCGATCCCATGTCCAGGATGGAAAGCAGTCTCCTT
>JAJQGR010000133.1 GCA_021200345.1 Lachnospiraceae bacterium
GAATGCAGGCGGACATGGGTTGCAGGGCGGTGCTTTGCGTTGTCATGTCTCTCCTTTTGGGAATCACGCTTCGGGGACTGTTGATGGGAGGAAGCCTTCAGGCGGAGGAACAAACGCCGCCTCAGGAAGATGAGGAAGCCGGGCCGTCGGAAATCTTTATCCCCAAATCCATGGAAATTCCGGCCAGAAAGAAAAAAGCAAAGATTGACTATGACAGAGATTTCTCCGAATCGGAGATGAAGTTTGATATTGAGATTCCGGAGGAAGAGGAGTTTGACCGGTAAAGTACATAATTTTGTCCCAAACAGGCACACTAAGAAGAAAATCGGGAGATTTTCTTCTTTTTTTAGTTTGGAGGTGTGTGGTGGAAGAAACCAATGCGAAGCAACAGGAAAGAAATGACAGTATCCGTGAGAACGGTCAGCTTTTGTTAAATGAAAATCCGCAGAAAAATGAAATATATCTGGTGACCGTGATTGGGGAGGTGGAGGGCCATGATGTGCTGGGAAATAACGCGAAAACCACAAAATATGAGCATATTCTGCCTCAGCTGGCGGCCATTGAGGACAGTGGGGAGATTGACGGGGTGCTGGTACTGATTAATACCATGGGAGGGGACGTGGAGGCGGGGCTTGCCATCGCGGAGATGCTTTCCAGCCTGAGCAAGCCTACTGTGTCGCTGGTACTGGGCGGTTCTCACTCTATTGGCGTTCCTATCGCGGTGAGTACGGATTATTCTTATATTGTCCCTACGGGAACCATGGTAATTCATCCTGTGCGGATGAACGGCACTGTGATTGGCGTGCGTCAGACCTTTGATTATTTTCGTCAGATTCAGGACCGGATTACAGGCTTTGTGGCTTCCCACTGCGGTATCAGCGAGAAGCGGTACGTGGAGCTGATGATGGAAACAGAGATGCTGACCAAAGATGTGGGCAGCATTCTTGTGGGGGAGGACTGTGTCAGAGAAGGAATTATCAATGAGGTGGGTGGAATCAGCCAGGCCATGGGGAAACTTCGCGAGATGATTGAGAAAAGAAATGACAAATGAAAAAAACTATGCTAGAATGAAAGCGTTTGAAAATTTTGATCATGGATATGAAGTGAGGATACAATGGCGGCTGGTTCCGGAAACAGGACAGGAGCAAAAAAGAATACGCAAACGGCAGGAACTACCCGCTCTGGGGGCAGGACAGGAGCTACCCGCTCCGCAGGTACGAAAAAGAGTACGGGTTCTTCCGGACGCCGTACCACAGGCAGCGGCAGAACGGGACAGAAAAGGCAGTCCGCCGCTGTGATAAGACGGCAGCGGGAGCTGTACCGGGAGGCCGGCTTTATTGTCGTGTGTGTGTTCCTGGCCTTTCTTTTTTTGTGTAATTTTGGACTTGCCGGACCTGTGGGCAGCTTTTTGAAAGGAGTGATGTTCGGCCTTTTTGGTCTGACTGCCTATCTGGCGCCTTTGCTGTTAGCCACCGGTATGATTTACTGGTGGGCCAGCCGGGGCCGGGGGATTGCTCACAGAAAGATCATTCCCGGCTTTTTCCTGTTGATTGACGCTGGGGCTTTCTGTGAATTGTTTGCCGGACGGCTGGACGACATGGACGGCTATGGCATTGCCGTTCTTTATCAAAACAGTGCGGAATACTGGAACGGGGGCGGTGTCCTGGGAGGCTCTCTGGCTTATTTTTTGTATCATTTCCTTTCTACAGTGGGGGCGGTACTGATTTTGCTGGCTGTTGCTGTCATTTGCGCGGTGCTTTTGACGGAAAAGTCCTTTGTGGAATGGATGCGAAAAGTTGGGGCGGCTGCCGGTTCTACCGCCGGTAAGGGGGCGGATTCTGCCAGACGCCGGGCTGAGGTCAGATCGGAAGAGAGAAGAGACCGCAGAGAGAAAGCGGCGCTGGAAAAGGAAAGACAGTCCCAGGAGCCTGAGGAAGAAAAGCGGGGAGGCTTTTTCCCCTGGGTTCATATGCTGAATGATAGTAAGAACGCTGAAGAGCAGAGCGTTACTTTCGAGGCGGAAGAGCTGGCACAGACCATGACAGGGCAGGCAGAGACAGCGGCGGGAATGGAAATGCCCGCCAAAGAGGAGGAAAGGACCGTTCCTTTCCGCAAAAGTACGCGCACTCCTGAGCCTATACCGCTGAGACCTGCGCGTAAGGAGCCGGAGCCTGAGGAAGAAATGTCTGACAGCTCTGATTTTGACGGCATCCGGGAGCTGACCAGAAAACGTACATATTATCAGCAGGAGACCTGGCCGCTTTCCGGGGAGGAAGGGGTACAAAAGCTTCAGGAGCCGGAGGAAGCGGAGATTTTAACGGCCTGGGAGCCGGAGGAAGCAAAGCTCCGGAAATCAATGGAGCAGGAGGAAGCAGGAACCTTGAAATCGCCGGAGCCGCAGGAGGCGGTGCAAAAGCAGCGCAGGCCACAATTCCCGGAAACAGAAGAAGATCTGGCCGCGGGAGAATATGTGCAGCGCGAGCTTCCCAAAGAGGTTCTTTACGGGGAAGACAGCAAAGAAGCTGCAGCTTCAAAGCCGGCAGTAAATACGGCAAGAGAATACCGGTTCCCGCCCATCCAGCTTTTAAACCCCGCAAAACAGGGAAAGGGAGATTCCCGTCAGGAGCTTGCGGAGACGGCAAAACGCCTGCAGAGCTGCCTGGAGACCTTTGGGGTGAAGGTTACCATCACCGATATCAGCAGAGGCCCGGCGGTGACCAGGTACGAGATCCAGCCTGAGCAGGGAGTCAAGGTCAGCAAGATTGTCAATCTTTCCGATGACATCAAGCTGAATCTGGCGGCCACTGATATTCGGATTGAGGCGCCGATTCCGGGGAAGGCAGCCATCGGCATTGAGGTGCCCAACCGGGAAAACAGCCCGGTGATGCTAAGGGAGCTGCTGGAGTCCGGTGAGTTTAAGAACTTTCATTCCAAGCTGGCCTTTGCGGTGGGGAAAGATATTTCCGGTAAGGTGGTGGGCACGGACATTGCCAAAATGCCTCATGTGCTCATTGCCGGCGCCACCGGCTCCGGGAAGAGCGTGTGTATCAATACCATTATTCTGAGCCTGATTTATAAAGCCACTCCCGAGGAAGTTCAGATGATCATGATTGATCCCAAGGTGGTGGAGTTAAATATTTATAATGGCATTCCCCATCTGATGATTCCTGTGGTGACAGATCCCAAAAAGGCCGCGGCGGCGCTCCATTGGGGCGTGGCGGAGATGATGGATCGTTACGAGAAATTTGCCCAGATGGGCGTAAGAGATCTGAAAGGCTATAATAACCGGGTTGAGAGCCTGAAGACGGCACAGGACGGCACAGAATTAAAGAAGCTGCCCCAGATTGTGATTATCGTGGACGAGCTGGCGGACCTGATGATGGTTTCTCCGGGAGAGGTGGAGGAGAGCATCTGCCGTCTGGCCCAGCTGGCCAGAGCCGCGGGGATTCATCTGATCATTGCCACTCAGCGTCCCAGTGTGGATGTGATTACCGGCCTGATCAAGGCCAATATGCCATCCAGAATTGCTTTTTCTGTGACCAGCGGTGTGGATTCCCGTACCATTCTGGACATGGTGGGGGCGGAGAAGCTTCTTGGTAAGGGAGATATGCTGTTTTATCCCCAGGGCTACGCCAAACCTGTCAGAATCCAGGGTGCGCTTGTTACAGAGGAAGAAATTTCCAAGGTTGTGGAATTTTTGAAAAACCAGAAGCTGGGCAATGTGTATCAGGCGGATATTGAAGAAAAAATGAAAAATCTGGACAGCGCTGCCGGTGCAGGCGACCAGGCCGCGGGTCAGGCATCCCCGGACAATAAGGACGCGCTGTTTGCGGATGCGGGCAGATTTATTATTGAAAAGGATAAAGCGTCCATCGGCATGCTCCAGAGGGCGTTCCGCATTGGCTTTAACCGGGCGGCCCGCATCATGGATCAGCTGTGTGATTACGGTGTGGTCGGCGAGGAGGAGGGCACCAAGCCCCGCAAGGTGCTGATGAGCCCGGAACAGTTTGAACAGCTGCTGGAAGAAATCTGAGTATCATCGTTGTTATGATAAGAATATAAGGAGGATACAGATGAAAAGTGATATTGAAATCGCGCAGGAAGCCTCAATGGAGCCCATTGTCAACGTGGCGAAGCGGATGGGCATCGATGAGGACGCCCTGGAGCTGTATGGAAAATATAAGGCCAAAATATCGGATGACTATATCAGAAGTACGGCCGGGAAAAAGAACGGAAAGCTGATTTTGGTCACTGCCATCAATCCCACTCCCGCGGGAGAGGGGAAAACCACGGTCAGCATCGGCCTGGGACAGGCGTTGTGCCGGCTGGGGAAGAACGCGGTGATTGCGCTGCGCGAGCCCTCTCTTGGTCCCTGCTTTGGGATTAAGGGCGGCGCAGCCGGCGGCGGGTATGCCCAGGTGGTGCCTATGGAAGATCTGAATCTGCATTTTACCGGCGACTTCCATGCTATTACCTCAGCCAACAATCTTCTGGCAGCGCTTCTGGACAATCACATTCAGCAGGGAAATGAATTAAATATCGACACTCGCAATATTGTATGGAAACGCTGCATGGATATGAATGACCGGGCTCTGCGCAATATTGTGGTAGGGCTTGGAAGCAAGGCGGACGGCTTTGTCAGAGAGGATCATTTTGTGATCACCGTGGCCAGCGAGGTGATGGCGGTGCTGTGCCTTGCCTCGGATATGCAGGATCTGAAAGAGCGGCTGGGACGCATGGTGGTGGCTTATGATCTGAGCGGAAAGCCGGTGACGGCGGCCGATCTGAAAGCGGTAGGTGCCATGGCGGCGCTGTTAAAGGACGCTGTCCGGCCCAATCTGATTCAAACACTGGAACATACGCCGGCCCTTGTCCACGGCGGGCCCTTTGCCAACATTGCCCACGGCTGCAATTCCGTCATTGCCACCCGGACTGCCCTGAAAATGGCGGATTACGTGGTGACGGAGGCCGGTTTCGGGGCGGATCTGGGGGCAGAGAAGTTCTTTGATATTAAGTGCCGCATGAGCGGCTTACAGCCTGACGCCGTGGTTTTGGTTGCAACCCTGAAGGCTTTGAAGTATAATGGTGGTGTGCCAAAAAGCGAGGTCTCCAAACCGGACATGGAAGCCCTGAAGCGGGGCATTGTGAACCTGGAGAAGCATATTGAGAATTTGCAGAAGTTTGGAGTGCCCGTGGTGGTCACCCTGAATGCCTTTACCACAGATACAGCTCAGGAGCTGGATTATGTCAGGAATTTCTGCCAGGAGAGGAACTGTGAATTTGCTGTCTGTCAGGTCTGGGCCAAAGGCGGCGAGGGCGGAGAGCTTCTGGCACAGAAGGTGCTTGACACGCTGGAGACAAAGGAGAGTCATTTCCATCCTCTCTATGACGTGAATGACACGCTGGTTCACAAGATCGAGATCATTGCGAAAGAAATTTACGGAGCCAGGGGGGTTAATTTTGCACCGGCTGCCGCAAAGCAGCTGGCCAGTCTGGAAAAGCTGGGCTTTGGAAAGCTGCCTGTCTGTATGGCCAAGACCCAGTATTCTTTAAGCGACAACCCGGAGCTTTTGGGACGTCCGGAGGGCTTTGAGCTGAATGTGAGGGAGGCATACGTATCAGCCGGCGCCGGCTTTGTGGTGGTGCTTACCGGATCGGTGATGACCATGCCGGGACTTTCTAAGAATCCGGCGGCTTACGGGATTGACGTGGACGAAAACGGAAAGATTACCGGTTTATTTTAAAACGGGAATGCTTCTCGGCGTCTTTTTGCCGGGAAGGATTTCCTTTACGGAAAGAGAACGGTTTTAAGGAGTATGATGTCAGCGACATTGATTGACGGAAAAAAGATTTCCGCTCAGATAAAAGAAGAAGTGAAAGAGGAAGTCCTCCAATTGCGGGAAAAAGGGATTGTACCGTGCCTGGCGGTGATTCAGGTGGGAAATGACCCGGCTTCCTCCGTTTATGTGAGAAATAAGCGGAAAGCCTGTGAGTATACGGGCATCCGCTTTCAGGATGATCTGCTGCCTGAGGATACCAGCCAGGAGGCTTTGCTGGATAGAATTCAGGAGCTGAATGAGGATCCTCAGGTGCATGGAATACTGGTGCAGCTTCCTCTGCCGCAGGGGATTGACGAAAAGGCTGTGACTTATGCCATTTCCCCTGCGAAGGATGTGGACGGCTTTCATCCGGTTAACGCCGGATCACTTTTCCTGGGAGAAAAGGGCTTTGTCAGCTGTACGCCTGCGGGAATCCTGCAGCTTTTGAAGAGAAGTGGGATAGAAATCGCGGGAAAGGAATGCGTGGTGCTGGGACGCAGCAATATCGTTGGCAAGCCTATGGCGGCGCTGTTGCTTGCGGAAAACGGAACAGTCACAGTGACTCATTCCAAAACCCGGAATTTACGTGAGGTGACGAAAAGAGCCGATATTCTGGTGGTGGCGGTGGGAAAGCCCCGCTTTGTGGATGACACTTTTCTTAAGGAAGGCGCGGTTGTCATTGATGTGGGGATCCACAGAAATGAAAGCAATCAGCTCTGCGGAGATGTGGATTTTGAAAAAGCCGCTCCCAGATGCAGCGCCATTACTCCGGTTCCGGGCGGCGTGGGTCCGATGACGGTGGCGATGCTGATGAAAAACTGTGCCCAGGCCGCTGCTGAGTCGGTGCAGGAAGAGCCCCGCAATGGCGGCAGATGAAGGAATTGATGGAAATGCGGTCCGGTTTGACGGCTGCATTGTGGAGATAAGTGTATGAATTGTCCGAAATGCGGACGGCCTATGAAAGAGGGGATGCTTTACTGCGAGAACTGCGGCTGGGAGGTTCATCTGGTGCCGGAATTTGACGCACAGGTGGAAGAAAGTATTGCCGAGAGCATGCAGGAGGTTATGCACCAGGGGTTTGAGGAGGAAGAACCTGAAACTGTTACGCCAAAAGAGGCTGAGCCGGTACATAGAAGATGGATAGTGATTCCCCTTGGGCTGTTTGTGGTTCTGGCTGTGCTGATTGTGGCAGCAGCGCTTTCTTCCAGGCATTCCTCCTGGTATCAATCGGCCCGGCTGCAGCTTGCTTCTGCGGAAAGCTACGTGGAGAAGGGGGATTATGAAAGCGCGGAGGAGTGCTATTTAAGGGCCATAGAGCTGGAGCCGGAATGGCTGGAAGCCCAACTGGATCTTGCCAGGCTCTATGTCAGTATGGACAGGGCTGATGAGGCGCTGCAGATATATCGTGCCATCCTGATGAACGAGGAGGCGGAAACGGAGCTAAAGCTTCAGGCGAGCCAGGGAATTGTGGATTATTATTCCGGGAATGGGGATTACAGGAGTATCGCCCAGCTTCTGCGGGAGCTTGGAGATGAGGAAGTAAAAGAGGCTTTTGCCACTTACCTGGCGGAGCCTGTGACTTTCAGTCAGCCGGAGGGAATTTTTACTGACAGTATTATTCTGAAGCTTACGGCGGATTCCAGTGGCAGCATATACTATACACTGGACGGCACCGAGCCGGATGAGACCTGTGAGCTGTATGTTTCCCCAATCTATCTGGAGGAAGGCACTACCGTAGTATCCGCGGTTTATATCAATCAGTATGGGGTCAGGAGTACCGTCTCCACGGCCACCTATCTGATTGACACTACCACGCCTTATCCTCCGGAGCTTTTGGTTTACAGCGGTAAATACGATGCTCCTCTGGAGATTGTGGCACAGGCACAGGAAGGCGATACCATTTATTACACGGTGGATGGGGGAACTCCGGATGCGGACAGCACTCTGTATGAGGGAGGTCTGTATGCCAGGGAGGGAACGCATACTTACCGCTTTGTGGCTGTCAACGAGGCCGGATTGTCAAGCGATGTGATTAACAGGACCTTTACCATTGATTTCTCCTGGGCGGAGTACAGCTCGGATGAGGCCTGGCAGCTGCTGGCAGACGCTCAGATAGAGGCGGGGGTGATCGCGGACAGCTTGGGCACCGTCGCGGATCATTCGGAATATGTTTATATTTATCAATATCTGTTCCCTGTTTCCCTGAATTCGGAGGAGGATGCTTACTATCTGTTTGCGGAAGTGAACAGACAGACGGCTCTGTCCCAGACTGGCGAGATGATTCAGCACCGCACGGGAATTTACTATGGTGTGGACTGCTCCACCGGGGGGATCGTAAAGCTTGCTTTCCTGAACGGAAGCTATGTCAGAAGCGAATAGACAGATACTGAAAACCATAAAAGGAGAGGATTATGTACCAGATTTTGAAAGCAAAATGGCTCAATGAGAATATCTTTCTGATGGACATTGAGGCCAAAAGGGTTGCCGACCGGTGTCAGCCGGGGCAGTTTATCATTGTCCGTGTGGACAAGGAGGGGGAGAGAATTCCGCTGACGATCTGTGATTATGACCGTGAAAAGGGCAGCGTGACCATTGTAGCGCAGGTGGTCGGCGCAGAGACCTATCGCCTGTCAAAGCTTGGCGCGGGCGATTTTGTGCAGGACTTTGTGGGACCGCTGGGAAAGGCTTCCGAGTTTGTGGAAACTCCGCTGGATGAATTAAAACAGAAAAAGATTCTGTTCATTGCGGGCGGCGTGGGAGCCGCGCCGGTTTACCCGCAGGTAAAATGGCTGAAAGAACAGGGAGTTGCCAGTGATGTGATTCTGGGCGCCAGAAGTAAAGAAATCCTGATTTTGGAGGATGAGCTGCGCTCGGTGGCCGGAAACCTTTATATTTCTACGGATGATGGTTCCTACGGTACGAAAGGCACCGCGTCGGTGGTGCTTCAAAACCTCTATGATGCAGGACAGACCTATGACGTGTGCGTGGTCATTGGGCCGATGATTATGATGAAATATACCTGTCTGCTGACCAAAAAGCTGGGGCTGCCAACAGTGGTTTCCATGAATCCGATTATGGTGGACGGCACCGGTATGTGCGGGGCCTGCCGCCTGACTGTGGGAAATGAAGTGAAATTTGCCTGTGTGGACGGCCCGGAGTTTGACGGTCATCTGGTGAATTTTGACGAGGCCATGAAGCGCCAGACGTTATATAAAACAGAAGAAGGCAGAGCCTACTTAAGAGAGAAGGAAGGGGATACCCATCACGGCGGCTGCGGACAGTGCGGAGGTGACAGAGCATGAATGTTTTAGAGAAAATTCCTGTCAGAGAACAGGACGCAAAAGAGCGGGCCACCAATTTCAGGGAGGTTTGCCTGGGATATAATATGGAGGAAGCTGTGGCGGAAGCACAGCGCTGTATCGGCTGTAAGAACGCCCAGTGTGTGAAGGGCTGCCCGGTGGCGATCAATATTCCCGGCTTTATTGATGAGGTCAAAAAGGGAGATATCGCCGCGGCTTATCAGGTCATCAGCGAAGCCAGCGCTCTGCCTGCAGTGTGCGGACGAGTGTGCCCCCAGGAGAGTCAGTGTGAGGGCAAGTGTATCCGCGGCATCAAGGGAGATCCGATTTCCATCGGTAAGCTGGAACGTTTTGTAGCAGATTACGCCAGGGAGCATGAGATCAAACCGGAGATCCATGTGGAGAAAAAAGGCAAAAAAGTAGCGGTGATCGGCTCCGGTCCCGCGGGCTTAACCTGCGCCGGCGATCTGGCGAAGGCCGGATATGATGTGACTATTTTTGAGGCGCTGCATGAGGCCGGAGGCGTGCTGATTTACGGGATTCCTGAGTTCCGTCTTCCCAAGGAGGACGTGGTGGAGAAGGAAATTCAGAATGTGAAGGAGCTGGGTGTCAAAATTGAGACCAATGTGGTGGTGGGCAAGAGTGTCACCATTGATGAGCTGATGGAAAAAGAGGGCTTTCAGGCCGTCTTTATCGGCTCTGGCGCCGGACTTCCCAAGTTTATGGGTATCCCGGGAGAAAACTTAAACGGAGTATTTTCCGCCAACGAATATCTGACCAGAAGCAATCTGATGAAAGCCTTTAAAGAGGATAATCCGACACCCATTATGCGCGGCCGCAAGGTGGCTGTGGTGGGCGGCGGCAATGTGGCCATGGATGCGGCCCGCACCGCGCTGCGTCTGGGTGCCGAGACCCATATCGTATACCGCCGCAGCGAGGAGGAGCTTCCCGCCAGAGTGGAGGAAGTTCACCATGCGAAAGAGGAAGGCATTATCTTTGATCTTCTGACCAATCCTGTGGAGATTTTGAGCGATGAAAACGGTTGGGTGAAAGGAATGAAATGCGTGCGAATGGAGCTGGGCGAGCCGGATGAGAGCGGCAGACGCCATCCGGTGGTGAAAAAGGGCTCTGAGTTTGAGATGCAGCTGGATACTGTGATTATGGCTCTGGGAACTTCCCCCAATCCGCTGATTTCCAGTACCACGCAGGGGCTGGAAACCAATAAATGGAAGTGCATCGTGGCGGATGAGGTGAACGGCAGGACCACCAAAGAGGGTGTATACGCCGGCGGTGACGCGGTGACCGGCGCGGCCACGGTGATTCTGGCTATGGGCGCGGGAAAAGCTGCCGCGAAAGGAATTGTCGAGTTTTTGAGCGCGAGGTAAGGGATCATGCTGATCTGTCCAAAATGTAAAAATGAATATCGGCCGGGAATCAAATATTGCGCGGACTGCGGCTGTGAGCTGATAGAGGTGGAGACGGACGCGGATGACCAAAGAGAACTTCTTTTTACGGGAGCGTATCCGGTGTGCCGGGAACTGATGAAGTTCCTGGCATACTGCAAAATCGATTCTGCCCAGCTGTCAGATCCGGATGAAGAGGGAAACTGCCGGATTACCTGCGAAAGTCGTGATAAGGCGGAGGGCGCAAAGCAGGTGAAAGTCTTTTTACAGCAGCAGATCATTCAGGACACAAGGCAGCAGGTGGAGGAGCTTTCCCATCTGCCACAGGAGGAGCTGGAGAAGCTGAAAGAAGAGACGGCTGCCCGGACCTCTGATTATGTACGCAGTGCTGATAAGGCAGAAGAGAACCGGTCCGCCGCCACAGCGTTTTTGTTTGTGGGAATTCTTGGAGTGGTGCTGACGGTGCTCAGTTTTGTGGGACTGCTGCCTTTCAGCTTCGGAGGACAGGGAAATCTGTTCACCCACGGCATTCTGCTGGCGGTATTTCTGGCAATGATTGTGATTGGTATTAACAGTGCCAGAAGCGTGTCCGGATATGAGGCGGCCGCGCAGGCGGAGAATGATCTGGAACAGGAAGTGCGGGATTACGCAAAGGAGCACTTTACCAGAGAAGATCTGGAGCGGATCGCGGCGGATGCCGGGGAGGAAGGCTATTTTCAGCGGATGAGCTATATGCGCCGCCAGGTCAACGAGCATTTCGCACCAAAGGACCTTCCCCCATCCATGGTGGAGAGCGTTTTAGATGAGGTGTACGACGGGCTGTTTTCATAACGGCCCGTTTTTGGATGATGAAAGCAATGTCTGTGCCGGCGGACATGCCTGCTTACATAAGGAAGATATGATAAAAATCGACATTATCGCTGTGGGAAAAATTAAGGAAAAATTCTATCGGGAAGCGATCGCCGAGTATGAAAAGCGCCTGGGCAAATATTGCAGACTGCAGATCATGGAAGTGGCGGATGAAAAGACGCCCGAGGGGGCGTCTCCGGCGCTGGAAACGCAGATCAAAGCAAAGGAGGGGGAACGAATTCTGAAAAATCTCCGGGACGATGCCTATGTGATTACGCTGGAAATTCGGGGAGAGAAGCTGGACAGCGTTTCCTTTGCGGAAAAAATGATGCAGCTTGGCGTGCGGGGAAAAAGCCACATTCAGTTCGTCATCGGCGGCTCTCTGGGGCTGGATCAGGGGGTGTCTCAAAGGGCGGATTTCAAGCTCAGCTTTTCAGATATGACCTTTCCGCATCAGCTGATGAGGGTGATTTTGCTGGAGCAGATTTACAGAGCCTATCGCATTATGAATGGAGAGCCCTATCATAAATAGTCTGACTGTGTCATAGATTATTCTATGAGACACAAAAAAAGACATACAAAAAATAAGGTTCGCAAACAGACCGGAGAGCAATACCGGGATGGACTTCGCCAGAAGCTTCTGGCCCATGAGCTTCCTTTGGAGGCCGTTACGAAGGACACGGTGGTTACCTGTATGGGCCGCAGTGAAGTGTGGGTGGAAAATTATAAATCCATTCTGGAATATGGAGAGTGTGGAGTTTTGCTGCAGGCGGGAAGCTACGTGGTCAGTATCCGGGGAGAGCGGCTGGTGATTTCTCATTATATGAAAGAGCATATGATGATTCGAGGACATATTCAGAATATCACCTATCTATGATGGGGAGGTTCCATGAATTTTTATTTCAAAGACGGCAGCTTCCTGCGCCTGAAGCTGGAGGGACAGGGCGTGGAGCGTTTTATGACTCTCTGCGGAAACCGGCATATTCCTCTCTGGGAGATCTGCCGTGAGGGAAAATATTGTTTCGTCAATATCCATTACAGGGACTGGGAGCAGGGGAAAGAGCTTCTGCAAAAAACCAAAACGCAGGCAGCCATTGTGAAAAAACGTGGACTGCCCTTTTTGTTGCCCGGACTAAAAAACCGGTTATTGTTTCTGATTGCCGGTCTGGCGGCTGCCTGCTGGCTGCTTTACAGTACACAGCTGATCTGGCATATCGAATTTGAGGGAAACTATTCCATCACCGAGGATCAGCTGACGGATTTTCTGGCACAGAGAGGAATCTGGGTGGGGGTCAGGAAAGACAGCCTGGATCTGGAAAATCTGGAAAAAGACCTGAGACAGGAGTTCTCCCTGATTACCTGGACCAGCGGAAAAATCAACGGAACAGTACTGGAAATATCCATCAAGGAAAATGAAAGGCCCAATGTGGTCATGCCTGTGCAGTCCGTGGAGGAGGCCACCGGGCTGTACGCGGCTGTGGATGGCGTCATCGTATCGGTATATGTGAGAAACGGTGTTTCAGCGGTATCCCGGGGGGATCAGGTGAAAAAGGGAGATCTGATTGTGGACGGCCGGATTCCGGTGGTGAATGAGGACGGTGAGACGGACCATTATCTGCTCTATGAGGCTGACGCTGATGTGATCATTGAGACGGTGCAGCAGGTTTGCTACAGCCTTGACAAAATATATGTGACAAAAGAGTATACCGGCCGGGAGGGAAGCGGGATCTGGTTTTCCTTCAACCAGACTCTTTACAGACTGCCGAAAACCGGGGCCGGATGGAATGAGATGGAACAGCTCCTG
>JAJQGR010000128.1 GCA_021200345.1 Lachnospiraceae bacterium
CCCCAGTGGGATTTTCATGCCAGCAACAACATCAGTTATAACCGAAATGTTTGCTCGTTTTAAAGGACTATATAATTCACTGGCATTATGGACAGACAATTCAAGATAATTCTTTGGCTCTTGTCTCAATGGCACATCTTTTCCAATATTAAGCCACAACGTTTTTATAAAGCTCTGATCAACATACTTTTCTTCCGGAATAATCTGGGCAGCTGCCCGTATATGGTCATCATCAATATGGCTGAAGCACAATAAATCTATCACTTCGCCGCTTTCATAAATATGATACAGCAAACTTCGAAATTTTCTTTTTGCAGTACTCGGCCCAGAATCCACCACAATATTATGAATTCCAAATGAGTCCGAAAACCTGATATGGATACAGTCTCCATTGTTAACCGGCAGCATATTAATTTCCATCATGATGAACCACCTCATGATACGTTTAAAAATCGTCCAACACAGCTATTATTTTATCAGCAAAACACGCTAAATTCAATGACACTAGAGATATGATATCCTCAGATATGTTCTCTCTTTATAATACGGTGCCGCCCCTTCCATGTAAAGGGCGGCATTGTTTGTTATACTATAATCGGTTATCCAATCCCCAGTCAGTTATGCCAGTGACGCCTGTCTTGCTTCAATATACATGCTGATGTCATCAACGATATACTGTCTCCCTGTGGTATGCAGGGCTTCATAATAATCGTGGATATAGTCGATCACCTTGTAATGATTAAAGAGTTCTATGACGCTCTTCCCATTCAGGCCCTTAGCCGCCTTATATTCTTCTATGCAGTACACCGCAAAGTTTGTTCTTTCTTCCATCGCTTATGCCTCCTCCGGGTAAGTGATCTTTCCTGTTTCCCTTTCTTCCTGCCACAAAGCATACAGGGTCGGAACGCTCAAGTGCCAGAGTTTCGTTTCCTCCCGCTCTAATTGACGATACAAATCTGACGCATAAAGTGCGGTCAGAGCCTCCTTCTCTGTCATGTCCTGCTTTTCCATAATCATCCGAACCAAGCGGGGGACAATAAATTCCAACATGGCTTTAATGCTTACCTCGCTCATCTTGCCCCTCCTTTTCCTCATACTGGCCAATATAAGTTAGCTCTTTCAACGCCGCTTCTGTGGCAAAAATCATCTGATTAAACAATTTCCGTACTTTCAGCCGGGCAATGGTTTCTTCCTTCGTTAAGATACCTTCTTCATAAGCAACGAATGTGCGGTAGATCGTATCATTGGCGACTGGGCCATAAACTATATCATAGTTGTCTCCGGAATAAGAAGCGCTCCGGTTGGCATATACGAAATCAAGCCAATCTTCGTTTGCTTCCGGGAAAATGAGGATCTTCAGTCTTTTCTGCAGTTCCTCGATCTCTGCGACCTCATACATACTTATATGGGGTGTACCAGTCTCCCTCCGCGCCGATACTTTGCCTGCAAAATTAACTGCCTGGTTTGCATTTGTTGTTGTATAGAATCCATACCCGAAATCCAACGTCCGGTTTTGCCTCACAAGTTTGGGGTGATCGACAATCACGTTACTTCCATGATACAAAATCATGCAGACACCTCCAACATTTTCTGAGCTGTGGCATATTCTTCACGAAGCGCTTTCAGCATCGTCTGAATATGCTTTCTATGTTCTATCTGTTCCTGTAATTGAGCCACACGTTCATTGTCTTTTCCGATGTACTCCGATACTGTCTTTTTTCCATCCCGGTATTGCAAATAATGGTACTGGTTTCCCTTTACGGACTTGGTGACTATCGTCCCCTTTGGGAGCGAGGACAATTTTATCTCATATCCTTCTATCATTCGTTCGATTCGCTGCTGCTCCTGAGCAACGGCATCCTTAAGTAAACTCATACAAATCACCGCCTGCCTCCATCTGTATCTACATTATAACCAACAAAATATCGTTAGTCAATGTGCTTGTGTGATAACACTAAAATATAATCTTAAACGAAAGCGCCATCAAAATTTTTTTCAAAAATTTCTCTGAAAACTAGCCGCACTTTGCGGTTTTTTGTGGCTGTTAATTAGAAGGATAGTGGGATAACCATGCCTTCATCCAGACAACGGCCACTGGCCAATCGTCCGGAACCCCTGCGCCTGCGTCTACTCGCAAGATTTCCATACCGCAGACACTGCTGTACCTTGACAAGTGAAGATCAAGTATCCCAGGACAAACATCTGCAGGGAGCCGAAGCACCTATCGCCTTGACCGGAAACGTCTCTGTTTTCGCAGCGACCAACATAGGAGGCTGAAAGAGGACTGGCACCCTTGGAGCTACGATCTGCAGATGATAATGATACTTCCGCAATACAGAGGCGGCGGCCTGGCTACCCGAACCGATTATGGTTATGTTCCCGTCTGCCACGGGATACTGGGATATGCCCGTCATTCGGGGCGTGAGATAATACGAATGGAAAACCGCAACAGATTCATGCGAAGGATAGTGTCCCCGGACAGAATTTTCAAACTGAACTCGAACCCGTATTGACATAATAGGGACAAAAGCGGCTTTTGCGTCAAAATTCACGTCTCACTAGGGACAAAATCTGGAACCGATTGAATCGAAAAAATTTGAAAATGCCGAAAAAAGGCAAAAAATAACACTCTTTTCAGAGTGGAGTAGTTTACTCAAAAATTTTTTTGTCCTTGTAGGTGTTACAATGATGCTTAACAGATAAGAGAAAAAAAGAGTAGCGAATA
>JAJQGR010000126.1 GCA_021200345.1 Lachnospiraceae bacterium
ACCATATACTGCCCGCTGTGGCGGCCGCAGCGAACAAGCACATGGCGCAAAAGTCCGTATCCGGTGTCCTCATCATATATTTTGATCTTAAAGCTTTTGCAAAGATCACGAATGGAGCGGATGATGGCCTGAGCCTTTTCATCCTCTATCATACATTTTTCCACCGGTACAAGGTGATGAGATTTCCTCTCATAGGTTCCCGAAATCACATTTCCCCTGCGGTCTCTGCCAAACACAGCGTGCACCTTATTGCGGTAAAAGTAAGGCTCCTGGGTGGGCAGAATGCCCTCCAGAGCGCAGTAGGGCGCAAGCAGCCCGGCCACCAGCTTTTTCTTTTCTTTCAGCTGCTTTTGATACGGCACGGCCAGACCGGCGCAACCGCCGCATTTTTTGGCAGCCGTGCAGGTATAAGAAGTCCCCTCTGCCGCCTGGCGGAGGACAGTTTTATTTTGATTCTGATTCGTCTGCACTTATGATTTATCCTTTAATAATTCCAGCAGAAACTCCCACACCCTCTTTGTGGAGGAAATGGACAGTTTCTCGTTGACCGAATGGATGTCCAGCATGTCTGGTCCCATGGAAACACAGTCCAGATCCGGACACTTCCCCAAAAACAGGCCGCACTCCAACCCGGCGTGAATGGCAGTGACCTGCGGCTTTCTGCCATACATTCTTTCGTACACACTGACCATCTTTTCCCTGAAAGGACTGTTTACCCTGAACGCCCAGCCCGGGTAATCACTGCCCGATTCCGACTTTGCTCCCGCCAGAGAAAAAACAGCAGTGACCTTGTCCGCCAGCGCGTTTTTGGCGCTCTCCAGACTGCTCCTGATGGAGTACTGAAACATAATGCCGGATGCGTCGGAAGAAATCATGCCCAGATTCAGACTGGTCTCCACCATGCCGGGAACAGCGGGGCTCATGGCCTGCACTCCTGTAGGAAGCGCCGACAGAAGCCGGATCAGACGGGTCGTATTCTCAGGACTGTCCGCCAAAAATACGGCTTTTTCCAGGCTTCTTACTTCTGACTCCCTCTGTACCGCATCATCTCTCGCGTCCTGACTGTCTGAGACCGCGCCGATGACGCTTACCCGCAAATCAGGATCCCGCAGCTCATACTCCTGTTTCAGCTCCCGGTAAACCGCTTCCGCTGCCTGTCTTACAGCGCCAGGTTCCCTGCTGACAATCTCAGCAAAAGCGGAGGAGGGAATCACATTTTCCGCCGTGCCGCCCACAATGCTGATCAGACCAATCTCTGTGCTGCGGGCAATGCCTGCCAGCACCCTGCCCAGCAAAAGGATCGCGTTTCCCCGCTCTTTGTGAATTTCAGCACCGCTGTGGCCGCCCTGCAGGCCATCCACCGTCACCGTCAGCCGGTATCCTGAGGTTTCCCTTAAGCAGCGGTCCAGACAGGCCTTCACCCGTTTGCCCCCGGCGCATCCGGCCAGAAAACAGCCCTCCTGCTCAGAATCGATATTGAGGAATCTTCTGCCCTGAATATCGCTCATGTCCAGAGCTGCCGCGCCATACATTCCGGTTTCCTCATCCACCGTGACAATCATCTCCAGAGACGGATGGGGAATACTGTCATCATCCAAAATCGCCAGTCCATAGGCTACGGCAATGCCGTCATCCCCTCCCAGGCTGGTATTTTTCGCGTAAACATAATCTCCGTCCACCGCCACATCCAGTCCATCCACAGCCATGTCTTTATGGCTGTCCACGGTTTTCACGGCCACCATATCCATGTGGCCTTGAATCACCAGGCCCGGCACCTGTTCATAGCCGGCAGAGGCCGGCTTTTTTATCACTACGTTTCCCAGGGAATCTGTGCGGTACCAAAGTCCCCGGTCTGAGGCAAACTTCTGCAGATACGCTGAAATCAGCGCGGTGTTGCCGGAACCGTGAGGCATACCGCAGATCTCCTCAAAAAAGTGAAACACTGCCTTAGGCTCCAGATTTTCCCATGTTCCCATTTCCTGACCTCCTTTATATTTTCCCATAAATCAGGAAACGGCATGCTTCTGAGTGCGGACACCCACGCATACCGTTTCCTGATTTATGTCTTAGAAGCTGTTAAGCCAGCTTTTCCTTGGCGATCTGAGCCAGAGCAGTAAAGCCTTCCGGATCATTCACCGCCATCTCAGAGAGCATCTTTCTGTTGATATCAATCTCCGCCAGCTTTAAGCCGTGCATAAACTTGCTGTAGGACAGATCGTTCAGTCTCGCGGCTGCATTGATACGCGCAATCCAAAGCTGTCTGAACTGACGCTTTCTCTGCTTTCTTCCAGCGTAGGAGCTTGTCAGCGCTCTCATCACGGACTGTTTTGCGACTCTGTACTGCTTGCTTCTGGCTCCTCTGTAGCCTTTCGCAAGCTTTAATACTCTGTTATGTTTTCTTCTGGCGTTCATACCGCCTTTAATTCTTGCCATTTCCTATTCCTCCTCTACCGAATTATAAATAAGGCAAAACCTTCTTCATATTCTTAACATTAGACTGATCCGTGATCGCAGCCTTCCTCAGGTTGCGCTTTCTCTTGGTAGATTTCTTGGTTAAGATATGGCTCTTATAAGCTTTCGCTCTCTTTAACTTTCCTGTTCCCGTCGCTTTAAAACGTTTCGCGGCGGCTCTCTTGGTCTTTAATTTCGGCATAATGAGTTCCTCCTGTTGTCATTTTTTGGCGCTGTTTTTGGATTTCGGCGCTAAGAAC
>JAJQGR010000247.1 GCA_021200345.1 Lachnospiraceae bacterium
CAATATGCGTCCCAGCGGCGGCATCAGTCCTGATATGATGAATTATTCCCAGTCCACCGACGTCTATAAAATTTGGGCGGATATGATCGCCTTTGACCATACCGGCTTAAAAATCGGCGAGACCAACTATTGCGGCTTTGTGGGCCGGCGGGACGGCAAACATTTTGTGATGTCCCCGGAGGACATTCTGAAAAAGTACGATACTCATATCCGTCAGGCAGGCCGCGTGGCCGACGCTCTTTCCGACGCTATGGGCAATGAGATGTATCTGGTGACTTTCCCCACAGAGGAAGAACTGTGGGCATTTTATAAAGATGTGCTGGCGGAGAAGGCGGCGGATTAATCTGCCGCCTTTTTTACTTTTTTCCAATTCTGATTTGAGCCTCAGCCATACCAAGCACCGCGAAAATCAGCGGTGTAGACACTGTCTGCTGAAAGCTGAACATTCCATTTGCCAGATATCCGCCAATCGCAAGGAGCGCTGCCAGAAGGATCCCTTTCCCTGCCCTGTTTTTCCAGATTCTGAAAAAAGCACAGAGGAAAATACTCACATAGGACACTGCTCCAAATACCCCTTCATTGACCAGCATGTTCAGCCATTCATTGTGAGCATTTGCATAGATTACCACATCTGAAATGATCTCGCCCACATTAAAGGTTCCATAGACAGCATTGGCAAAGCAGTCCGGGCCAACCCCAAACAGAATGTTTTTGAATCCACCATGCAGCCAACTGAAAATGGCCATATACCATAATCCGCCCCGGTAAGATCCCCAGGAATAGCTGAAGCGCAGATAGCCGTTATTGTGAAAAACACCCCATACCGGATCTGAAACCTGGCATAAAATCAACAGAACAACAGCGATGATTACTCCACAGACCAGACTCACAGCGGCAGCTTTCCGCAAGGGCTTCCCGGCAATCAGATCCGTTTTGTTTTTCCTTTCACGAATCATTTCAACCGCCAGCAAAATCAGGAAAAAGATCAGAACAGTCCCCCAGCCTTTCCATAAAACGAAGTCTTTCAGAGAACTGTCATCATTCATACGAAGTCCGGCGGCACTGACGCTGCCATAAATTTGCAGCAGCACACAGGCTAACGGCAGCATAAGCACTACGTCCAGAAAGCTCATAAAATTCTTTCTTTGATCCAGAGATACCATCAAAAGGACCAAAAGCATCAGCAAAATCACAAAATAAGCCGTCTCGCTCCCCTGTGTCACAAGCGTCATAAAAGAAATCAAAGTGCCGGTAAGACCCACAATTTTCTTCCAGCCTGTCTGAGAATAGCCATAATACAGACAGATTCCCGAGGTCACGCTGGCATATCCGCAATACCAGTTCTCATTTCCAATCGTGGAGAGCATATGATGATAGACCCAGTTTCCATCATCCAGCATGGCATATACGCCAATCCCTTTCACTCCATCGTAAATTCCCAGAGGATCAAACCCCATACGATTCAATATCCCCAGCGCAAAAACCACCGCAGCGCCAGCGGCCGCCAGGATCCAGACATATTCCTCTCCATCATATCCTCTGGATACTGCAAAATAAATCCACACAAACAACAGCTGAGAGAACAGGCCCATGTACCAGCCCTCATATCCCCAAAAAGCCGTCTGCTTATCACTGCTGAGACAAAAAGAAAGCAAAGAAGCGGCCGCAAAAGCCAAAACCGCAATATCAACCCAAGACCATGTCCACCTGCAGGATTTCAGGACGAAAAGTCCACAGACACTGATCAGTATCACAAAAAGAAGCGTTCTGTTCCGAAAAAAATAATATTTCACATTCCCGATCTGTATCATACCATCCTCCATATAGAGAGGCAGTACAACCAAAAGAAGCAGAAGATAAATATTTACTAAAAGCCTGATGATTTTTCTGATTTTTTGCTGCATATCCGGATTTCCCCACTCAAAGAAAAATGAAAGCGAAAAAAACGGAGGACAGGGATCCCTTCCTCCGTTTTTTTGCTATTAGTGTAAAAGATTAGTTCGCACTTACAGAAATCTGATCTTCCACAGTACCGTAATACTGAATCAGATACAGCGGACCATACCACGGAATATCATCATCAACCGCTTCGCCGGCAGGAATGGTAATGGTATATGTCACTCCGTTGTAAACAAAGGTTACTACAAAGTCCACATTTCCGCTCTTGTACAGCTGCTGCATTACTCCGTTATACAGAGAAAAGGAATGCTCGCCTGCATCCAGAGTCACCACACCTGTCTCGCCATCCGCTACAGCTGCTTTGGCAGCCTCAACGATTTCGTCATTGACAGTGTCCAGGTACTCCATGTACACTTCAGCTTCACTCTTCCCCTGATCCGCCTCGGTTGTGGTGTTGGAAGATGCTGTGTCATTGGAAGACGCGGAAGCGGTGATCGCTCCTTTGATTCCAACGGGGGCAAGAGCCAAAAGCGCAGCTACTGCAAGGGTTGCTACAATTTTCTTGTTCATGGTTTGTTATCTCCTCTCTTATGATTAGCTTTATCAAAACCTTTTGTATTGTACCCCCCCTACCGCCATTTGTCAACATCCATTGCTCATTTTTCCTGTATTTTCCTTCCTGATCTTTGCCTCAGCCATCCCCAGTATGGCAAAAATCAACGGTGTGGAAACTGCCTGCTGAAAGCTGAAAACCCCGTCTTCCGTCGTAGTACTAGGGAAATTCCGACGTTTCTTGATTAGGTCA
>JAJQGR010000069.1 GCA_021200345.1 Lachnospiraceae bacterium
ATGCCCGCAAGAACCCTCAGTTTATTCTGGACGTGGTGAAGGGCGCGTTTAAAAAGGATCTGCGCTATTTGTCTTTCCATGACAAGGACAGCGACGTGATACGCATTACCGGCTACCTGGTCAAGAGATCTGAGATTGAAAAGTATCAGAAGGGCGAGAGGGTATTGCAGAATACCACCCAGCTGGGCGCCGGCGCCGTACAAAACGGCAGAGTACTGGAGAGAAAGGTTCGATAAGTTTGTCCATGGAGAAATGCTGCCTGACCAATCAGAAATATCCGGTGAACCAGATTATTCCTTTCAGCTGTGTGGATGGACCGGGAAATCGCACCGCGGTGTTTTTACAGGGTTGTAATATTGACTGTCGCTACTGCCACAATCCGGAGACCAGGCGCCTGTGTGTTCACTGTGGTATCTGCGTGGAAAAGTGCCCCGTTCAGGCCCTGTATATAGAGGATGGCAGGGTGAAGTTTGCGCCGGAGAAATGCGTTCGCTGTGATACCTGCATCCGTCTCTGTCCTCACAACGCAAGCCCCAGAATTCGCCGGATGACTGCTCAGGAGGTCTTTGACGAAGTGCGGCAGTATGCCGTCTATATCAGCGGCGTCACTGTTTCCGGCGGCGAATGTACACTGTATCCGGAGTTTTTGACCGAATTGTTTTCCCTGTGCAAAGAGCAGGGATTGAATACTTTACTGGACAGTAACGGTATGATTTCTTATGAATCCATGCCGGAAGTGATGGCGGTGACCGACGGCGTCATGCTGGATATCAAAGCCTTTGACAGTGAAGAGCACAAAAGAGTCACCGGCTTTGACAATGCCCAGGTGCTCCAAAACGCCGCCTGCCTTGCCGATACCGGCAAGCTGGCTGAGATTCGCACTGTTATGGTGCCGGGCCTGAATAACGGCGAAGCCATTATTCAGCAGATTGCCGACTTTCTGAAGCCCCATATGGACATCGCCTCCCTGCGCTACAAACTGATCGCTTTCAGACAAAACGGCGTAAGAGAGCAATACAGACACTACCCCCAGCCCGACGCGGAATACATGTCCAGAATGCGTGACTGTGCGCAGCAGGCCGGGTTCCGAAATATTATCATTATATAGAATAATAGTACACACGCAAGGAGGACAACAGGTGGGAAACGAACAAAAAACCGCCGCCGTTGAGATGAAAGGAATCGTCAAAAAATTTGGCGATTTCGTCGCCAACGACCACATCAGCCTGACCGTACAAAAGGGCGAGGTTCATGCGATCTTGGGAGAGAACGGCGCGGGCAAAAGCACTTTGATGAATGTTCTTTACGGCTTGTACCAGCCGACAGAGGGCGAAATTTTCATCAACGGACAGAAGGTGGTCATGGATGGTCCTAACAAAGCCATCGAGATGGGCATCGGCATGGTTCATCAGCATTTTATGCTGGTGCAGCCCTTTACGGTAGTGGAAAATATCATTCTGGGAACCGAGCCGACCAAAGGATTGGTGGTGGATCTAAAGAGCGCCAGAGAGAAAGTAATAGAGCTCTCCAAACGCTATAACATGGCTATTGATCCGGATGCGAGGATCGAGGATATCAGTGTGGGTATGCAGCAGAGAGTGGAAATTCTGAAAGTTCTCTATCGCGGTGCGGATATCCTGATTCTGGACGAGCCAACTGCTTCTCTGACTCCCCAGGAGATCACAGAACTGATCGAGACCATCGGCCATCTGACAAAAGACGGCAAGTCAGTGATTTTGATTACCCATAAATTAAAAGAGATTACCTCCTGTGCTGACAAGTGCACCATTATCCGCGCGGGCAAATACATTGATACTGTGGATGTGGACAAGGTCAATGAGAATGAACTGGCCGCCATGATGGTGGGGCGTGATGTTTCTTTCACGGTAGAAAAACCGGACAAAACTCCCGGCGAAGTGGTGCTTGACGTGAAAGATCTGCATGGAAACGATTATCGCGATATTGAGATTCTGCGGGGCTTCAGCATACAGGTGCGCAGAGGGGAGATTGTGGGTATTGCCGGTGTGGACGGTAATGGCCAGACTGAACTGGTGGAAATCCTGACCGGTCTGAGAAAGGCAACCTCCGGCAGCGTTACTGTCAACGGACAGGATGCCTACAATGTAACGCCGAGACGGGCTTTTGATCTGGGTGTCACTTCCATCCCTGCGGACCGGCAGAAATATGGCCTGGTGCTGGATTTTACCGTGGCGGAAAATCTGATTTTACAAAATTATGAGAAAAAGCCATTCGCAAAAGGCGCTTTTCTGCAGAAAGCCAATATCGGCACCCATGCTGCAGAATTAATCGAGAAGTTTGACGTTCGTCCCAGAGGATGTGAACAGCATCCGGCTGGAACCCTCTCCGGCGGCAATCAGCAGAAAGTCATTATTGCCAGAGAGGTAACCAATGACAGTGATCTTCTGATCGCGGTCAATCCCACCCGGGGTCTGGATGTAGGCGCTATTGAATTTGTACATAAGTATCTGGTGGAGCAGAGAAATCGCGGAAAAGCCGTTTTGCTGGTTTCCTTTGAACTGGATGAGATTATGAGCCTTTCTGACAGAATCGAAGTTATTTTTGAGGGAAAAATTACTGGCTCTGTGCCAGGAAAGGACGCGGATGAGAAGACCCTTGGCTTTATGATGGCGGGAGGTGCACAGCATGAATAAAGAAAAAAAATCCCTGATACAGAGC
>JAJQGR010000151.1 GCA_021200345.1 Lachnospiraceae bacterium
TGGCCCTGGTGTCCCCCTGTCTCAGCCGCACTCAGCTTATGGCCAGGATATTGTATGCCAGCGAATATTATGAGCGATGGATCTACACTCCTGTGCTGCTGTTTTCTTTTGTGTTCCACGCGCTGGCGGGCTTCCTGGGGACGATTTATACCTCGGCCAAGGAGACGAAATTCCTGTTTGGATCGGCGGTGGCGGCGGCCCTGGTCAATATCGGGCTGAATTTTGCGCTGATCCCGGGGCTTGGAGCCATGGGAGCGGCCTGGGCTACGCTGATCAGCTATTTTGTGATGTGGCTGGTAAGACTTCTGGATTCCAGGCGCTTCATCCGTCTGGATATTTCCCTGAAAAAGGATATTGCTTCTTATGTGCTGATTCTGGTACAGATGGGGCTTTTGTATTTACAGACAATTCCCGGTTACATAGGAGTGTTCGCGGTGTTTTTCCTGCTGGTGTTTATTCACAGGGAGATTGTCATCGCGGTATTTCATCTGGTGTTTGACAGACTTCATTCGATCAGAGGAGACGAAGGATGAGTTGTGCCGGGAAATACTGACAAATGGAATTGACTCATAGGAGACGTGGTATGAAAGTATCTTTGACAGCACTTGCTCAATGGAATCCTTTCACAATGGAGAAATCGAAGCTGGACCGGTGGGCCTGGGCATTGATCGCCTTTTGCTTTTGCTGGACGGATCTGGCGGATTATTACTACTGGTGCGACATTAAAAAGCTGGGAGTGTGGGTGATCACTGCCTTCTATTTTTATATCCGGTTTGAAGTCTGGCGGAAATTCAAAAAGCCCTATATGATCTGCGGTGTTCTTTTGGGAATCGCCTGCTGGATTTATTTCTTCAAGGCAAATTATTTCTGGTTTTATATTTATTTCAATTACGCCATGGGGCCGGTGATGATCGTGTGGCTGCCCCTTTTATTTGATTCCGCGGTCACATTATTTCACAACATCCGCGCAAAAAAGCGCCCGGGTCTGTCACTGTCGGCGGTGCTTTTCTATGTGATGATCTTTTTTATCGCCATATCACAGTACGGCGATTTGAAATATCGGTACATTGTGGTCGCCATTTTCCTGATACCATTGTGCGTATACGATACGGGAAAGGAGTTTGGCAAAAATCTGCTGACCGGTATGATCAACGGCCTGTGCGCCGGCTTTGTGGTGACCCAGCTGTATTCTTTTCTTTTTGTGCCCTATCTGTTTGGGTTCGAGCGGTACCGGTCCTACCGGCATTACACCACCTTTGCCGGGGAATCCTACATCATGTTTTTCATTGCGCTCTATCTGAAATATTTTCTGCTGAAAGCAGCCGGTGAGAAGAAGTGGAAGAGCGGAATTTTTGGCTTTCTGGCGGTTTTTGATCTGTCGTTAATGTATCTGGCGGGAGGCCGGGCGCCGGTGCTGGCGGTGATTTTTGTGACCTTTGTTTTTCAGGGGATTCATGTTTTTCAAAACAGAAAGGAAGAAAAGCTGTGGAAAAAAGCGGCCCTTACGGTACGCAACAGCGCCCTGGTGGGAATTTTCTCTCTGATTCTGTTCCCGGTGGCTTTCTGCGCGGTGCGCTATATGCCGGAGATTCTTAACCGGCCGGATTATCTGGATTCCATTTATAACCGGAGATATTCTATTGTGACTAATTTCCTGGGAAGTCATTATCAGTATGACAACGAATACAAGCAGTATTACCAGGGAAAAATGAGCGATCTGGACGGAATGACCTTTGCTGAGGCGCTGACCTTCAACCTGGGGAGGATTATTCCCGGGGCTGAATATATCATCCCTGACTATTTTTATGAGAAAGCGGAGCAGAATAAAAAGGATCGCTATGCGCAGTATCTGGAGCTGGGGATTGTAACGCAGGAAGAGTACGATCAGTATCTCTATGAGCTGGAGCACAGTGATGAGATCATTGCCGCCTGGCCGGGGGACAATCTGGACTTTCTGGAGATTGATGAGGAGACAAAGGGAGAGAGCGAGCTAAATCCCTACTTCGTGAATCTTTATCAGGTATCCAGTATGGAGGTCAGGAGCGCCATTCACCAGTTTGCCATCAAACGGCTGAACTGGACCGGCCATGAGTACGGGGAATTCCAGTTTTATGAGGGATATGCCTATACCATGGAGCTGACCGTGCTTCCCCACGCCCATAATGTGTTTCTGATTATGGGATATAATTACGGGATTCCGGCGATGCTTGCCTTTATCGCCATGTTTGTGGCGGCGGTGTGGAGCTCCGTCAGGGCATTTGTGAAAACCCGGAAGCTGGAGGAGCTGCTGCCGGCCATGCTGATCGTGGGGATGAGCATCTTTGGGATGTATGAGCTGGCCTTTGACTTTCTCTATGACAACGCCTACACAGTGATGATTCTGTTCGGGGTGATTGGGTTGAGGAGGAAAGAGTAATCGCCTTAACGGATCGATATTGTCAAAAAAAAGGGGCAATCGCCTGAAACGAATAAAATTTCGTCAGGCGAGGTGTCCCTTTCCTCATGGAGCAGACCTGCTCTATTAGGAAAATGCTTCTTCCTTTTTCATCTGTACACGGGTTTCCTCACGATTTCTATTTGCGAAGAGTTCCCTCAACTACATATTATTGCTGGTTCTCCCCACACAGCTCCTCTAAAATCCTGTCAACATCATAGTCCGGCGCGTATTTCTGCGCTGCCTCCACAATGGCGTTGATCTCGGAAAGGCCGCACTCCAAAGCGTCCGCGATTTCTTCCGCGGACTTGCCTTTTGAGAGCTTGCAGCAGCACAGATCAATTACCTTTCGCAGCTCGCCCCTGGATATTCCTTCCTCTCGTCCCTCTTTCCGTTCCTTTGCCATCATGATTTCCAACAACATATACTTACTTCTCCATTCCCGGTCCCGTTTGATGGTCGAAATCTGCGTATCCAGCGAACTGACGAAAGAATCTTCGGTCTGTTCCCTTGTCGCAGGATCCCTGACATACTCCAGAAAGCTGACCAGCTCCGGCGGAACCGCATCTTTATTCTTCCCTTTTGTGCTTAAAAATATCGTCTGTGTCCCATCGCCCAGCGCAGTCCCCGTTTCCCGGCAGGTCATCTGGTAGCAGTAGCGGTACAAACCCGCACCTACCGGATCAAAATCACAGATAAAAATCACGTATGTATCCGGCAGTTCGTCATAATCATGGCTGGAGAGCAGCGCGTCGCTGTCCAACTGGCTGTGATAATACCTGCTGCGTCTGGCGATCTCTTTTTCTGTCTGTGACTGCATTTCCACATTGAAGCGCCGCCGCGTGCCGTGCTCAATCGCCGTCACATCCAGGCGGATGCTGTGGTAATCCGGATGGTAAATAATGGTTTCCTCTCTGTGTACCGTAACGGTCTCAATCTCCATGTCCAGCACCAGCGTCAGAAGCCTGCGGCACTGCTCAGGGTCTGACATCACCGCGTAAAACATGAATGAGTCCTTTATCGTGAGTGACATGAAATCTTTCTTTGCCATTTGTCACCTTTCTGTGGGAAACCCGTATGTATATACTAGCACAATTCATGGATTGAGTAAAGAAATATTGAAATAAGAAGTTCCAGAGACTTTTTACCAAATGAACTGCAGGGGCATAATGCGTTTAAATCTACAAAGACGCTGACTTATCATGTCGCCTTATCATGTTTTGTTTTTGCCTTGCGGATTTTGTCGCTCCGTGTTAGTATAAATCTGTACTCCAGAAAAGTGCGCCGCAGCTGGCGACATTACAGACAAGGCGGTGATGCACTGGTCGAAATGTCGGAAAAGGTAGTAGACCATCTGGCAGCCGGCTATGAAAAGGTAAAGAAGGGAGTGAGAGCTGTAATGGGAGGACAAATTCTGGAATATGAAGCAAAAACAATTCTGCGACAGGGGCAAAGTCAGGGACTAAGTCAGGGATTAAATCAGGGACTAATTCAGGGGCGGATGGAAAACCTTGTGCAGAACATCCAGGCCCTGATGGAGACGATGAACTGGACTGCCGAGCAGGCCATGGACGGATTAAAAGTACCAAAGGAGAAACGTGGGGAAATCTACGAAAAACTGTAAGAACGATACCTGTGAAATAATGTAAGATTTCTATCTGAAACCGAAGCTAAGAACCAAATGAAAGGGGCAATCGCCTGAAACGAATAAAATTTCGTCAGGCGAGGTGTTCCTTTCTTTTTTTGCTGCCATTTTCTTCCATCATGAATTTTTCCTCTCCCGTTATTCATGGAATGGGTGCTTAAAAGCAAAATTAGTACCACGATATCTGGTCACAATTTTCTTTCTGTGAAAAATCGCGGAAAATTTTGTGTTTCACTCGGGGGGGGTACTTGAAATTTGGGATGTGATGGTGTATGATACTACTACTGGTAGTAGGCATACTATTGCTTGTAGTAATAACGGGAGCCCGGCTCTTTGAAGCGGCGGATTAGAAAACCGCCCGGCGGAGCCAGAGACAACGAGGAGATTAGAAATCATGAGGAAAAGATTGTTGGGCGTGAGTATAGGTGTCGTTCTTTTCGGCATTTTGTTCGGGATACTGGGCGTATGGCTGAAGACACAGAATCAGACCACGTTCGCAGCGGACGGCTACATATTAACGGAAGGGACAGAGGATGAGGCTGTACTGACAAGCTATTTCTCTCAGGGTACCGTTTACAGCACGGACTATAATGACGATATCGTCTTTACCAGCTCCCTTGGCACCAAAGAGGCCGTGTCCTCGGAGAGCTTCCTGCATTACAGCGATACCTCCATCAGCGCCCTGCAGGGCGGCATGACCGTGGACCTGGACGAGGTCGAGAGCGGTCTTTTGGAGTTTTATTATGTTGCGCCGAAGATGGTGATGGCTTCCTCCGGCAGCAGCTATACCATCGACAATAACGGCTCCCAGCTGGAATTCACCAATTTTCTGTGGGTTCTGGATGAGGGCAAATTTTTAGTTCAGGCTTCCGGCATGACGCTGACTCTGGCCAACGGGAATGAGGAGCGGGTGGACAGCGGCTACCTGGAGATCTATTATCCGGAGGATAATATTGTGGTTATCGGCTGTGAGGACGGCGCATGGCAGTCCGTGGCCAGCGGCTGCTATATCACTCTGGATAACGGCCTGGTCGTCAACCTGGGCGATAAGACCATCTATGGCTCCGACGGCGTGGCCCGCTTTACCATCGGCGACGTGGCCAGCGACCTGGCTGCTGGCACCGGCATCGCCATTCAGTCCGACAGTGCCTCCAGCTGGGTGCCGCCGGAATTTGAGTTTGAGGTCATCGACGGCACGGATGGAGCTTCCGGCACGGACGGTGTGTCAGGAGAATCCGGTGAGAGCGGCGAGAAAGGCGAAGAGGGAGAAGAAGGCGAGAAAGGTGAGGAAGGTGAAGCTGGGGAAGAAGGCTCCCAGGGCGAGACTGGTCAGACCGGTGAGCAGGGTGAGACTGGTCAGACCGGCGAACAGGGCGAACAGGGTGAACAGGGTGAGACTGGCCAGACCGGCGAGGAAGGTGCCTCCGGCGAGACCGGCCAGACTGGTGACGACGGCGCTTCCGGTGAAGACGGCGAATCCGGAGAAAATGGTGCTTCCGGCGCTTCCGGTACCACGGGTTCCACGGGCTCTGGCACCAGCTCCAGCGGCGAGCTTGGCTCTGCCCTTGGCAAGGTGATTTTCTCATCCTTTGAATATGACTGCTATCAGGTTTCATTCAGCATCTATGCTGAGGATGACAATGGTGTTATGCAGTCCACCAACAACTATGTTCAGCTCATCGATGTGTCTACCGGCAAGGTGGTCGCTGAGAAATATTATGAGGTGGACTTTGATACCAGTATTCCTGAATCTGACGCGGATAATCCGATTAGCCTGTCTTTTGAAGGGTTGAATCCGGATACAGAATATCAGATACTGGTATACTGCGGCTACTCCGTGGATAATTCCGGGACGGTGGCCAGCGGCACCAGAGTGTACGCCACCAAGACCTTTTATACCTCCAGCGAGGGCGTGGAGGTGTCTGTGGATTCCTTAAGTCAGACCACGGTTACTTTTGCGTTGGATTCCAAGACCTATTCCACCGCCTCCTCCGCCAGACTTCGTGTGGTCTTTGAGGGTAGGGACAGCGATGGCAACACGGTGAATTATGTGCGCTGGTCTGATCCGGTAGCTTTGAAAGTGGGCGGTACCGCCACGGTCAGTGTGACTGTATTTAAGGACGAGGATGATACGGATGAGGATAACGACGGTTCTTACATCGGTCTGACATCCAATATTCCGTTCTCGGTGACTTTATATACCAGCAGTGCCGTTTCTACGGATACGGCCACCTGGACATTGGTGGGCGACGCTACAGAGGACGCCGGCTGGGAAGTTGCTACTAACAGCGGCGATACGCTGGAGCCCCAGGGTTTGTCCGCCGGCACTGTGACAGAGTCCGGTCAGTCCCTCAGCGGCACGACTTTGAAAGCAACTCCAAAGGTTGGAGAGATTTATTATAATCTGAGCTCTAACGGCTATTACAATCTTTATCTAAACGGAACAGTTGATAATGACAATGCTGTGACCAGCTATTGTTATGACATTTATGACACTTCCGGCAATCTTCTGCGCAGCATTACTACCACATCCAGCGACGGTGTGGAGCTGTGGGTGGACGGGGATGTGATCAAATATGGCACTACCTACCAGGTAAAGTGCACGGTTACATATAATGACAATGAGAAAGATTACACTCTTCTGATCAGCGGAGATATGACAATAGGCAGTGATGAGGCGACGGTCTGGTTTGTAGCGTCCTCTGAAACCACAGGTACTGGTGTGCCTACTTATGTGTCTAAGAGTGGGCTGAGCGTAGGACCTACCTGGCTGTACGGCTGCCTGGTAGTGGATATGACCCAGATTTCCGCTTTCTCTATTGATGACGCAAATGATGTAACTGTAGTTGTCAGCTCCGGGTCCGATTATTATCAGACGCTGACGTTCACTCTTGGAAGTGCGGCGGACAGTGCGGATTCCTATTACTATGCGGGAACGGGCAGCAACTCGACCTACAATTATTACAAGGATAGTGACGGGACGCTGCTTCTCTTCCTGCCGATCAGCCTCTGGGGATTGAAGCAGGACAGCTATTATACGTTCCAGGTCAGTGCTTATGTGAAATATTCCGATGCCACCAGCGCAATTCGCACGGTAGGCTCGGCTCTGGCAGCCACCACGGAATACGAGTATGCACTGAATTACAGCATTTCGGACGTATCACTGGCGGGAGCCACTACGGACTTGCAGTTTGCCATTAATCTTGAGAGCTATGACATTGATTCCTCCGGCACCGTATCAACTGTTACTGATGACAGTACTATTGAGCTGCTGTCCGCCCGGGTCATTGAGGTGACGGCCTATCAGGGGACGACTGCGCTGAAAACCTATTATATTGATTTGTATACCACCTACTCCTACAGCACGGATGGAGGCTATGAGTACTGGTGCACGGTGGATGCTGCCCCGCTGGCGCGGTATCTGAATAAGGATTCCGGTTGTACCACCACGCTGACTACGGATGACGGGACGGAAACCGCCCTGGTCGGTTTTGGCTCTGCCATGGAGGATTACAGCTCCTACAGTAGCATTACTCTGACCATCACCAATGTGTATGATTATACCTATAAGGGAACGAGCACCTATTTCGAGGAGGAAGCCTCCTGCAATGCCGGCGGTTATGCCAATGAGATTCCTTTCACCTGCAATTCCGTAGAGCATGTATACGGCGAGCTGCCTCCGTCTCTGCCCTCCAGCTATGAGGGCGCGGTGGATTCCTACGCGTTTATCAACAGCACCCAGGGCAGCGGAACCCAGCTGGCCATCACCAGCTCCGCCGCCAGCGTTGGCGTGGATTCCGGGCTGGATTCCACCACCATCCGCGGGTATCGTGTGACTGCTGATTACAGCTCCACTAAGATAGACACGGTGACCTATTATCTGTTTACCTATGATGCCTGGGCGGAGTTTAACTCCAAGAAGACGAATAACTCCGGATATTATGACGATATCCTGATGGCCTATGACGCCAGTGTGAATGAAACCGACACAGACTATGATGCATCATACTGGGAGGATAAGGTTATCGCCATAGAGCTGGATGTGTCGACTGCGGGCCTGACCTCAGCGCCAACGTTGGATATTATTTATGTAGATGATCCGAAAGACTTTCTGGCAACTGGGGACAGTCTTGACAGCAATGGGGGTTATCTGACCGGATCCGGCAGCTCCTGGGTCTATTATACCAGTGAACTGAAAAGGGGCGACTGCTATATCGTGGCCTACACCGTGCTGGATGGATATACCACAGACAGCAATGGAGACGCAAGCTATCTGTACCCATATGCAAATTCCGGCTATATCCCCGGCAACACCAACATTCTGCGCTCTACTGTGCTGCAGATGGACAGACAGAGTCCTGCAGTGGTCATGAATCTGCTCTATACGGATGTAAATGCAGTAGAGACCTGGGAATTCTTTATCTATGATCCGGATGAAGCGCTTGGTAAGATTGCTCTGTATGAGGATGACAGCGATGATAGTGATGATTATTATAATGTTCTGACTACCTGGAGCGATTTCAGGAGTATCTCAGGCTATACGGATGGGAGCACCAACTGGGGCGCAGGCTATGTGATGAACGCCTTGTCGGTTACTTCCTCCAGTTCCAAATTATCTACCTATGTCAGTTCTGGCTATTTGGATAGCGCCGCCGCTGCTTTTCCGACAGTCTGTATGAGTTTAGATTTAGATCTGATGTCCGATACATATATCAGGTACTATTTCGGCAGCAGCATGGGATACAGCCAGAGCAGCGCTGTCGGCGCAATTGACATTGATGACGATGGCAGATGCTGGGCCGGAACCTTTACTGTAGACATGAGCGGCACCGATGAAAGTACAGAGGGTATTTACTATGTGTATCTGGCCAGGAGTCTGAACGACAGCACCTATCTGCTGCGGGCTGCCGCTTCCTCTACAAATGCTTCGGATAACGTTGGGCTGGGACTGAGCCATTACTCTGTCTATAATATGGCGGCCGCCAGCAGATATCATGAGGATGTATATGCCAGTAGCGCCATATCCAGCTATAGCAACGGGACCTATTCCGGCGTATCCATCTCCATTGAGGTGGATACAGGGGGCTTGAGCTTTTACGCAAGCGGAGACTCGACCGCGAAGAACAGAATCACGGCTCTGGAGGTGACTGTATACCAGACTGAAGATAGTTCAATTAGTGCTAGTACTACGTGGCAGAAGCTGGGCACAAGCGTGGTGGCCTTTAACCCCTCCGCCTCCGGAGCGGCGGCTACCCTAGAGGTTTCCAACTTTGATGATTATGTGCCGAATTATCTTGCCTACGCGACGGTCAGGATCATCTACGATACAGGAATGTACGGAATTGAACAGAATAGTTATATTACTGATGAAGTTAAAGACGGTGTCATTATATCTGATGACAATGTAGAATTTTCCATATGGAGCACGGAAAACGACGCTACCGTTCCGGAAACGGTTTATCCCTATTCCGTCCGCCAGCAGAGCAGCAATATATGGTATTATACGGCGGCGTATAGCACCGGCGGCAATTACATGTCGGCTTCCTATGCGCAATCCGCTTATGCCTACGGCTCTGTGTGGGATCTGGGAGACGCGACAACGGTTCTTTCCAACAGTATGGTTCCTACGCTGACGCAAACCATCACGCGGCTGAATTACAGCGGCACGGAGAGTACCGACAGCACGATTCGAAGCGTCACACTGGGGCTGACCGCGGCGGTTTCAACGGGAACGGCCTACACGAATACCTCTGATTCTACCTTTATATCAGCGGCTTCGGCGGGCTGGTTTGACTCCAATCTCTCCAAAAATCTGGTGTATGGCAGCTTTGGGGTGACCTATGGCTATTTTACCGGAAGCAGGAGCGGAACAGACAATACAATTTCTGCGAATATAAGCGATTATGAGTTGACTCTTAAGGACGGCACATCTGTGAATCTGGATGCTTATCAGGGAATTCAATTTGTGATGCCCGCATCGGAAATTTCCACCAGTGGGATGACCTATGTGAAAGTCACCGGTACATATTATAATAAATGTGAGGTAACATTCAGTATTACAAATGAGAGCTATCTGATGCTGGGCGGAAACAAGAATTCCGATAATAAGCAGGCCTATATGCCTTATGTGTTTGTGGAACTGTACAAGGACACAACATTAAATACCCAAACACCCTCGTATACAGATGCTTATGGGGATTCGTATTACATCTCCAGTGCAGGCAAGCTGGTAAATGAGTGGAGCGGGGAGTCTGGCAGTATCAATGAGAATTATGATTCACTTTATACCGCCGGATACCTGACAGGTCCGAAGAGCTACTACAACACGATGTGGAACAATATTACAAGCGGATATACATTTACAGATAGTAGTGGTAGTTCGCATGAAGTGATGAAAGAAGATGTAGGAGCACATCTGGCGGCTATTCCCATAGATGATTTCACTCAGGATAAGGATGGATATTGGACCGTAACTGTAACAGTAAGCAATCTGACAGCAAAAACGGCGACAGCTACAACGAACTTTTCCATGCGACTGTATGTGCTGCCGCTGAGAAGTGAGAGTGGTAGCAATATTCTGTATGATTCATGGGACGATATCAGTACCTATCGGGAGTATGTGACAGACAATGAGCCGGACACCAGTGGCTATTTCCGACCTACTGTCAGCGGCGTCCACTATTACGCAGATAAAGGATACGGCGTCTGGTGGCGGTTAAAAACGGCTACCCCGACAGGAATTTCGAATCTGACGGCGACATTGACCTCCGAGGATTATGATGAGCGGTATCTGTTTGTAACAAGAACCAGCTCTACCTCATCTTCCTCTGATTATTGGGTGGAGTATGAGATCAGAGACGCGGATGGCGATGAGGTGATCCTGACCAATACGGATCTGATGAAAACATATAGTACCAAAGAGGAAACACCAACCACTGCTTATGGACAGACGCTGGAAACCTATACATACTATGATAAAGACGGCGAAAAGATCACTGGTACCTATACCTATTATGGATATCGGGTTGGCGGCTCTACTACAGGAACCCAGGTTTCCAGCGGCAACGCCACTTCTGTGTATTTCAACCTGGCGGAGTTTTTCGACAGCGGCCAGCTTTCCCTGGGAAAGACCTATACTGTCTGGGCCAGGATCCGTTATAAGGATCCCACGTTAGATCTGACTGGAAGTCCAAATGAAGACTACTTCGTAGATTATACAAAATGGCAGAGCACATCCATCTCAACAACTACAGACCTGAGTGGGTCTGATGGAAATGGAGTAGATTACTATGACTGGATCAGCAATAAAGTAACAACAAATGCAGGGCATGCAAACAGTGTCGTGGTGATGAAGAGCGGCGCAGGGTCGACTACCGGTGAGCAGGCGTTCAAGTACTATTCACTGGTATTGGATGAGGGCGCGGATATTTCAGTGATTCCAAACGCCACTTATTCCCTGAACGGTGACACTTCAGGTTCCATAAAAATGACGATCACTCTGACAGTTGTGGATACGGATAAACACATGGGAGCCTGGACGAGCAGCAGTAAATTTGAAAATGGCCGTTATTATGTAAGGATTTATGACGCGACTGCTGAAAGGTATGTGACCAGTTATTTCAGTGGTTCCGAGAGCAACCTCAACAAAAATGATGGTGAGATCTGGGGGAATCTGAATTCCAACGCGGTTTTGAGCACGATATACAGTGAAAACCTGAACTTTGAGCATGTGTACTACGTGGAGGTCTGGGGTGCTTATGACCGGGAGCAGGATACTACAAATGGCGACAGCTACGGAAATGTGCTGCTGTATTCCAGCAAGGGAATCTATGACAGTCAGCTGACCATGCCGGACAGCACGGGCATCAAGATTTCCGCGGTAGCGCTGAGCCTGACCAACAAGACGCTGACGGTCACCCTGAGCGGCAGTAACTGCTACCTGATTAAGACCGCTTCGGTATCCCTGTCCAGTCAGAGCGACTCTACTCAGTACGCGACGGGAAGCAATAAATCCATCTCAATGACCTCGGGCAAGGAGACTTTTTCAATAACGCTGACCAATGCGCTGGCCTCAGGCGCCTGGTACAATTTCAGCTTTGTGTTTACGGACAGTTCGGGAAATACAATTACCTATGTAAATGCATGTCAGTTCTAAGGAGGACACAGGATGCGCAGTTTGAACAGAAAGGTAAAAATCATATTCGCGGCGTTTTCTGTCTGCGTAGTGGCGGCTTTGGCCAGCTTTGTGGTGGCGGCTGTGGTGGTCGCGAACGCGCAGACCAGGGAATACACGCTGTCTTCCGGCACGGTGACCTATGACAATGTGTATACGCAGATCACTCTGGATCAGCAGGGAACGGTCAGCGCTTCTTCTGACGGAGGATATCAGCTGGCGGTGGGAGAGACTGTTTACAGTCTGGGGGATGCCACAGTGGCGGCTCTCCCCGGGAATACGTCCCTGGAGGTATTCGGCGGTCAGTATGTGTTTGACACGGATGGCACGGTTACCACCATGAGCAGCCACTATACCTTTGAGGATCTGACGGCCACCAGGCTGGGCAAGATCAGCGATACCAAGTATGTGATTGTGGGAGATTCCATTGAGACGGAGGACGGCCAGCTGAATGTCAACGGCTATTTGTATGTTGTGCTTGACAGCGCGGGCAATGCCAGGGTCATCAATGGCGGCACCAACGTGAAGCTGCTGAGCGGATCGGTGATCAAGGCAGGCAACCTGGTCTGGAACCTGGAAGACGGCACCATTGATATGGGGGATTATACCATTGATCTGGAAACTCTTGGCAACTATAGCTTTACCAGCGGCCAGACCTACAGCTACACTATTCAGGGCGGCAATGGTGGCAGCGGCTGAACCGGCTGAGACAGCG
>JAJQGR010000302.1 GCA_021200345.1 Lachnospiraceae bacterium
GGTAAGTGCATAACCATCATTTTTCATTGGTTATACATTTATTATACGAGGAGATAAGGAATGGAAACTGTATTTGACTTTACATTGCCCAAGGGGTATATGGACAGCACCGGGCAGCTGCACCGGAAAGGAAAGATGCGCCTTGCTACAGCGGGAGATGAGATCAGCGCTACCAGAGACCCCAGAGTTTTAAGCAATCCCTCCTATCTGACCATTGTGATTCTTGGGAAGGTAGTGACCCAGTTAGAGGGCCTGGAGATGGTAACCGCTAATGTGATCGAAAAGCTGTTTACCGCGGATCTGGCTTTCCTTCAGGACATGTATCAGAGAATCAATGACATTGAGCCGCCCACAATGGAGGTGGTTTGTCCGGATTGCGGGAAGGTTTTCAGGGTACCCTTAAATTTTACCGTGGAGGGCTGAAGCTGTATCCGCAGGAAGAGCTGTATCGGGAAATGTCCTTCATTTCCTATTACTTTCACTGGAGCAGCAGCGATGTGATGGGGCTCGATCACATGACGCGCAGAAAATGGTGCTCGGAGATCTCCAGGATCAATGAGAGCCTGAACCCCTCCAAAAAGAGCAAAGAAAAGAGCATTCTTGATATGAAGCCCACACGTTAGGAACTGTGACGAAATCAGTCAGGCTTTTGTGTGCAGCGTAACTGATTTCGCTGCAGTTCCTTCAGAAAGGCGGTTGAATTATGGCGGAATTATTCAGCTTTAATGTAGGACTGGATCTGGAAAGAAAGCCGGCGGTCAGTTTTAATTTTGTACTTCGCGTAGAGGCTCTCTACGATTTGCCCTGCAAATCAGTCCGGGTATTTTCCAAAGCAAATGAGTATGAGTATGTGCAGGAGGGCGGTGTTAACGATTATGTGCACATGCTGCGCAAACCTATTTCACAGCCCTTTACCTTTCAGGTGGAGAGATATGTGGCGGTGAATCTGCTGGATCCGCTTACCAATGGAACGGACCTGCTGCTTCCTGTCATCCTTATGGTCAACAGAAGCTACAAGCAGTCTCAGATTGTGCGCTATTACGTATTTACCGGCTGTACAGTGACCGGAAAGGAGTTTGGGGCGCTGGACTCGGAAAAGAGCGGGCTGTTGACGGAGACCACTACCATTGCTTATCGGGAAATGTTCTGTATTGACAATCCTTTCGCGGGGATGCTGACAGGGTCCACCTGGGGCTTTGACGGAACCAGCAAGGGAGGAAACGGCAAGCGCTCGGCGAAGCACCATGACGGCAGCGGAACCGGGGTCACGGAGCTGGATCAGGGCGCCATGCAGGCCAGAGCACGGAAGTGGATGTTTACGGACGGAGATTCCGCCCGTACCCTGCAGGCTGAGGAGGAGGAAGAGGAATCCAACGGCTCGAAGGGAGCCATCAGCGCTCAGGCCGCGGAGGCTCTGGAGCTGGAGCGAAGAAGGCTGGCGTACAGGGGTATCAACCAAAGCGCGGTCACCCGGAATGAAGACACGAAAGACGCCATGGAAGAAAAAGCGCAGAAGTGGCCGCCCAAGCAAAGCGCCGCAACACTGAAAACACAGCTGAGCCGGGAGAAAATGGAAGAACGTGCGCAGAAGTGGCCAACGAAGCAGAGCGCGGCGACCACAGAGCAGCTAAGCCGGGAAGAGATGGAGAAACGAGCGCAGAAGTGGCCGCCCAGCCAGAGCGCAGTGACCACAGAGCAGCTGAGCAAAAAGGAAATGGAAGCAAAAGCCAGGCTATGGCCGTCGGAGAAAAGCGCCGTTAACATTGTTTCCTATCTGGAACAGAATGACATATTTTAAAGGGAAAAGGAAGGAGGAGACGGCATGCTGACAATCAAAGCGCCTATTGCGTTGAAATGTGCAAAAGCGATCTCCTCCTCTTATGAGGCTTTCGGTCAGAGGATCGCCGGCAATTACCAGCTGACTGCGGCTCAGATGGAGAGGGAGGACCTTCTTCACGCAGTGATGGCGCCGCCGGAGATCTACCTTGGCGGCGGAGGAACCACCAGCATTCTGCAGGATACCCGGATTCAGAACAACCGGGAGACCAAGCTGGAAGTGATCAACAACCTGTTGAACAGGATTTCCGTTACCGGGGAAGTGCACCTTACTTATCAGGACAGGGTCTATATTACGGACGTGCTGTATAAGCTTGGAGTGACAAACGCCAGTCAGTTTATGAGGCAGCTTTCTTTGCTGAAGCAGGAAACGCGGAATGTGAGTGAGCTGACAAATCTGTACTGGAATCATCTTAAGGAGCTGAACCAGAGAGTGGAGCAGTATGAGAACAGCTTCACTGTTCAGAGGACATCGGAGGAAACCTACGGCTCCCAGACGCGCCTGTACCTGCATGAGGAGATACTGAACCGGTTAAAAACCGGGGCGCTTTACCAGATCCTGAATAATTTTTATTCCGGATCGTCGGAAAACAGTACTCAGGCGGATGGACAGGAGCTGACCTTTTCTGAACAACAGAGGATGGTTTCCAGAATTTTGTTAAACCGGCTGCAGTCACAGACCGTGGGAAAGCAGGTGCCCCTGGAATACCGGCATGAGAATTATTACGAGGAAAACAGGCTGGAAAGAACACAGGTGACGCAGGAGACAGTCAACAGTCAGATCACTTCCGCTGTTCTTCTGAATCTGGCGGATAGTCTGTATCAGAATCTTTCTGAAAAAAATATCCG
>JAJQGR010000251.1 GCA_021200345.1 Lachnospiraceae bacterium
TTAAAGGGCAGGGAATTCATCGGAGACTATCGCCTGGACGCGGTGAGAACCTACGACGGGAAGTAAGCGGTACATAAAGACAAAACTTGGAGACATGTGGCATGAGTGACGAAAACAGCACGAAAATTATTGACGATGGCCGGATCGAAAAGCTGCCGGAGTATCTTTCACCGGATGAGCTTTATCATGATCTGATTGAGAGAATCAGAAAATACCATCCGTCAGATGATATCAGCTTAATAGAAAAGGCTTATCAGGTTGCCAGCGACGCTCATAAGGATCAGTTCAGGAAATCTGGAGAGCCCTACATCATTCATCCTCTCTATGTGTCCATTATTCTGGCGGACCTGGAGCTGGATAAGGAGACCATCGCGGCGGGGCTTTTGCACGACGTGGTGGAGGACACTGTCTTTACCAAGGAGGAGCTGGCGCAGCAGTTTGGTCAGGATGTGGCGGATCTGGTGGATGGCGTCACCAAGCTGGAAAAGCTTCCTACGTTCAACGGCGGCGGAACAGACCGCCAGGAGATGCAGGCGGAGAATCTGCGCAAAATGTTTCTGGCCATGGCCCGGGACATCCGGGTGATTCTGATCAAGCTGGCGGACCGGCTGCACAACATGCGCACTTTAAAGCATATGCCGCCGGAGAAGCAGCAGCGTATCGCCAGGGAAACGCTGGAAATTTACGCGCCCATTGCCGAGCGCCTGGGCATTATGAAGATCAAGGTGGAGCTGGACGATCTGAGCCTGAAATATCTGGAGCCTGACGTCTACTATGATCTGGTGGATAAGGTCGCCATCCGTAAAAATGTGCGGGAGAAATATATTCAGTCCATTGTGGATGAGGTCAGCGAACACATGAAAAACGCCGGCATCGAGGCGAAAGTGGATGGCCGGATCAAGCATTTCTTCAGCATTTACAAGAAAATGAAGAATCAGAATAAGACCATCGACCAGATTTACGATCTGTTCGCGGTTCGCATTATTGTGAACGATGTGAAAGACTGTTATGCTGCGCTGGGCATTATTCATGAGATGTATAAGCCGATTCCGGGACGATTTAAAGACTATATCGCCATGCCCAAGCCCAACATGTATCAGTCTCTGCATACCACGCTGATCGGGGAAAACGGTCAGATGTTTGAGATTCAGATCCGCACCTTTGAGATGCACAAGGCGGCGGAATATGGTATTGCCGCCCATTGGAAATACAAGGAGGCGGCAGACGGCAAAAAAACCGAGGCCGGGGACGATGAAAAGATGGCCTGGCTTCGTCAGATTCTGGAGTGGCAGCAGGACAGCGCTGACAACACGTAATTTTTGAATATGATCAAGAGCGGCCTGGATCTGTTTACCGATCAGGTATATTGCCTGACGCCCAATGGTGATGTGAAGACACTGCCTGCGGGATCCACTCCTGTGGATTTTGCTTACAGCATCCATTCCGCAGTGGGAAATAAAATGATCGGCGCCAGGGTGAATGGCAAGCTGGTGAATATTGACTATGAGCTGAATAACGGCGATTGTGTGGAAATCCTGACCAGCTTAAATTCCAAGGGCCCCAGCCGGGACTGGCTCAAGCTGGCCAAATCTGCCCAGGCGAGAAATAAAATCAATCAATGGTTTAAGAACGAATTTAAAGAGGAAAATATTGTCAAGGGTAAGGAGATGCTGGACACCTACTGCAGGGTGAAAGGAATCAATCTCTCTCAGATGATGCTGCCCCAGTACAAGGAAGCCATCATGAAAAAATATGGTTTCCGGGACTGGGAGAGCGTTCTGGCGGCCATCGGCCATGGAGGCCTGAAGGAAGGCCAGATTGTCAACCGGATGCAGGAGCTCTATGAGAGGGATCACAAGAAAGAGCAGACCAACGAGGAGGTGCTGGAAACCATCCGGGAAAATGCCCGGGACAATTCTGTCAGAATGGCGCCAAAGAGCGGCATCACTGTGAAAGGGATCCATGATCTGGCGGTGCGGTTTTCCAAGTGCTGTTCCCCGGTACCGGGAGATGAGATTGTGGGCTTTATCACCCGCGGGAGAGGCATTTCCATCCATCGCACGGACTGCCCCAATATCATGGCCTTGTCTGATGTGGACAGGGCGCGGCTGATGGAGGCGGACTGGGCGGATATGGGCAGCGGCGATAGTAAATATTTTGCGGATATTACGATTTACGCCTATAACCGTAATGGACTGCTGGCGGACATTTCAAAAACTCTGACAGAGAAAAATATCGATATTCTCTCTATGTCCACACGAACGTCCAAGGAAGGGATTGCCACCATGCAGACCACCTTTGAGGTCTCCTCCAAGGAAGAGCTTGGCAGGCTGGTGGATAAGATCAGAACGATTCCCAGCGTGATAGATATTGAGAGGACCACAGGGTAAGACGGCAGAGTGACAGGCCGCGAAGGGTTCCGGAGACGGGGATGGAAAGGAAAGAAAAGAAATGAGTGGAATAAAAATCGGCCGTATGGTGTTGGGATGGTGCCAGACTAACTGTTATTTTTTATATAAAGAAGACCAGAAAAAAGAAAATGGCCGGATACCGGTGATTTTTGTGGACCCGGCAGAGCAGGGCGCGGGGATTTACCAGGCGCTTTTAAAGAATGGTTTTGAGGTGGAGGCGATTTTGCTGACCCATGGACATTTTGACCACATTCTCGGCGCACAGGAACTGAG
>JAJQGR010000141.1 GCA_021200345.1 Lachnospiraceae bacterium
GAGTCCTTTATCGTGAGTGACATGAAATCTTTCTTTGCCATTTGTCACCTTTCTGCGGGAAACCCGTATGTATATACTAGCACAATTCATGGATTGAGTAAAGAAATATTAAAATAAGAAGTTCCAGAGATTTATTACCAAATGAACTGCAGGGGCGTATTGTGATTATAGCTGCAAAGACGTCGCCTTATCATGTTTTGTTTTTGTCTTGCGGATTTTGTCGCTCCGTGTTAGTATAAGTCTGTACTCCAGAAAAGCGCGCCGCAGCCGGCTATGAAAAGGTAAAGAAGGGAGTGAGAGCTGTAATGGGAGGACAAATTCTGGAATATGAAGCAAAAACGATTCTGCGACGAGGACAAAGTCAGGGGCGGATGGAAAACCTCGTGCAGAACATCCAGGCCCTGATGGAGGCAATGAACTGGACTGCCGAGCAGGCCATGGACATCTTAAAAGTACCCAAAGAGAAACGCGGGGAGATCTACGAAAAGCTGTAAGAAATGTACCTGTGAAATAATGTAGGATTTTTATCTGAAACCGAAGCTAAGAACCAAATGAAAGGGGCAATCGCCTGAAACGAATAAAATTTCGTCAGGCGACGCGCCCTTTTCCTTTCTTCACGGAGCAGACTTGCTCTATATCTGTTGTAGCATCCTGTCCGCTTTTAGTTTCTTTGAAATCTGCATTATGTATTGTAAATTTTGAAAAATTTCTTTTTATCTTGTGGATCCGGACACTCTGTGATAGAATAACCGTGCACATAAAAAATGGGTTATGAATACTGAGGAGGGTACCGGATGATCGCAAAGCAACTTGGACCATCTGGAATATCTTAAGCAATTGGACGCATACTCAAAGAAAGCACTGATCGAAATGTCAGAAAAGGTCGTGGACCATCTGGCAGCCGACTATGAAAAGGTAAGGAAAGGAGTGAGAGATGTAATGGGAGGACAAATCCTGGAATATGAAGCGAAGACGATTCTGCGCCAGGGGCAGAGTCAGGGATTAAGTCAGGGACTAATTCAGGGGCGAATGGAAAACCTCGTGCAGAACATCCAGGCCCTGATGGAGGCAATGAACTGGTCTGCCGAGCAGGCCATGGACATCTTAAAAGTACCCAAAGAGAAACGCGGGGAGATCTACGAAAAGCTGTAAGAGCTGTGTCTGTGAAAAATCATAATTTTATGATACAACGAGCAGTGAATGGCGATCGTGAGCTTTGCTCACGATGTGGTAAAAATCAAGATAATTTAAATGAGCCAACAGAGAGATAACGGGGATTGGGTGAGATGACAGACGAGAGTAATATTAAGAAGAATTCAGATATAATAATATATACTACGGAAGATGGACTGATAAGAATTGATGTAGCCTTTGATAGAGACACTGTCTGGCTGTCTATTGATCAGATGGCGGAACTGTTTCAGCGTGATAAAAGTGTCATCGGGAAGCATGTCAGAAATATTTTCAAAGAAGGGGAATTAGAAAGAGAATCAGTTTGGGCAAAATTTGCCTATACTGCCGCTGATGGAAAAACATATCAGGTTGATTATTATAACCTGGATGTTATCATTTCAGTTGGCTACCGGGTAAAGTCAAAGCGTGGTACTCAATTTAGAATTTGGGCAACTGGAATATTAAAAGAGTATATGAGAAAAGGATTCGCGCTGGACGATGAGCGGTTAAAAAAATTGGGCGGTGGCGGCTATTTCAAAGAATTGCTTGATCGCATCAGAGATATTAGAGCTTCGGAAAAGGTTTTTTATCGGCAAGTGCTGGAAATATACGCTACGAGTATAGACTATGACCCAAAAGCGGAAATATCTGTACTATTTTTCAAAAAAGTTCAGAACAAAATTCATTATGCAGTGCACGGTCAGACCGCGGCGGAGGTTATTTATAATAGATCAGATGCAGAGAAAGAATTTATGGGATTGATGACTTTCTCTGGGAATCAGCCAACACTAAAGGAAGCAGTTGTCGCAAAAAATTATTTAGATGAAAAGGAACTTCGGACTATGGGACAGCTTGTCTCTGGATATTTAGATTTTGCTGAACGTCAGGCGGAGCGGGAGCAGGTAATGACCATGAAAGATTGGGCGGAACATTTGGATCGTATCTTGACAATGAGCGGAGAACAGCTCCTGTCGGGAAATGGAAGTGTGACACATAAACAGGCAGTCGATAAAGCAACAGAGGAATATAGAAAATATAAGCAAAGAACCCTCAGTGCAGTTGAGCAGGACTATCTGAATTCTGTCAAATTATTAGAGAAAACTCCGGCTGAGATTAAAAAGCAACATGGATCATCTGGAATATCTTAAGCAATTGGACGCATACTCAAAAAAGACACTGGTCGAAATGTCGGAAAAGGTAGTGGACAATCTGGCAGCCGACTATGAAAAGGTAAAGAAGGGAGTGAGAGCTGTAATGGGAGGACAAATTCTGGAATATGAAGCAAAAACAATTCTGCGACAGGGGCAAAGTCAGGGACTAAGTCAGGGATTAAATCAGGGGCTAATTCAGGGGCGGATGGAAGCCCTTGTGCAGAACATTCAGGCCCTGATGGAGATGATGAACTGGACTGCCGAGCAGGCCATGGACGGATTAAAAGTACCAAAGGAAAAACGCGGGGAGATCTACGAAAAGCTGTAAGAAATGTACCTGTGAAATAATGTAG
>JAJQGR010000213.1:0-1468 GCA_021200345.1 Lachnospiraceae bacterium
CCGTCAGCGTGATAGGCAGTGCAATGCCGTTATGTACACCGGTCAGAACCAGGTACGGGGCAATTGCTCCGATAATTAATCCTCCGACTACAGACAGCTTTGTGAAAATGAATGTAACAATTCCACACAGCGCATTTCCAATCCATGTGGCAATCGGTCCTGTGATAATCAGAATTACCGGAATAGAAATAATCATCGTAATAATCGGAATCAGGATGCTCGACAATACTTTGGGACTTATTTTCTTTGCCAGCCTGTTAATCAGCATGACTACCGGCATGGAAAGAATAATCGGCGTAATGGAAGAGGTATAAGAAACCATTGTCACCGGAATCCCAAGGAAGCTTGCGGTTCCTCCCGCCCCTCCAAGCTCCACAATCGTTGGATAGGTCAGAACTGCCCCAATCAGCGCTCCAATATACGGATTTACCCGCAATTTCTTTGCCGCCGAAAATCCCAGGAAGACCGGCAGGAAATAATAACCGGCCTGACCAATAGCGTAAAACACCTGATAGGTGTAGGTTGTAGTGTCAAGATTCAGATAAGCCACCAGCGCCAGAATGCTCTGAATAAATCCGGCCGCCACCAATACCGGTACAATCGGCTGGATGGAATTGGCTATGTAGTCAATGACAATCGCTCCTGCCGACTGCTTTTTCGCTACCACCGCGCTATTGCCAGTCTCCGTATTCTCTTTGATGTGAACCAGCTTTTCCAGCTCGTCATACACATCATTGCACTTACCGCCAAAAATGATCTGAAGCGTATTCGCTGACCAGTTAATTCCCTGGCAGCCCTCGATTTTCTTAATCTTTGCCTCATTGGCCTTATCCCTGTCCCTCAGCTCCACACGCACACGGGTGAAGCAACTCATAATGCTGATGATGTTTCCTTCTCCGCCCACATTGTCAATAATATCCTGGGCCGCTTTTTTGTAATCCATTCTCTTTCTCCTTCTTTCTTCTGCTGCTTTTGTTAACGGTTGCCAATTTGCTTTTCTTTTATCGCCTCCTTACGTTTTTCTTATTTTCACATATCTGTAATCTTACAGTTTCGCAGGTGCAATACCAGATAATTTCCCTCGGAATCCGTAATATGCCGCCCAAATTTATCATACAGCAATCCGGATAGTCCTTCTATACATGCCATTTCCTCCGCAAAAGCTTCCTGAATCGTTTTTTTCAATAATGCGTCCTCGTCTGTGGTTTCCTTGTTGCCTACATAACGGTGCGCAAAATATTTTACATGAGTCACAAGTCTTGAATACGCAAACGAATCCTCATCCACATCTGTCAGATAATTCTCCCGGATATAATTCAGTGAGATGTTAATGACCTGCAGCACTTTGTTGACAACACGTTTATCCTGATTCCTGCCGGACGCGATCAGATGCATGGCGATATATCCTACTTCCGCGTTCGGTATCTCTATGTTAAATTTTTCGCTGATTTTCTGCTTCGCGTATAGT
>JAJQGR010000213.1:1478-2670 GCA_021200345.1 Lachnospiraceae bacterium
GCCTGACTTCCACCTCAAAGGGATTATCCAGCTGCATCCCCTCCTTTAGCCGTTTGACAGCAAAATGGATGTGATCCACAAGAGCCAGCGTTTCCTGATCCTCCTGTAAAATGCCAAACTCTTTTTCGGCATACAGAAAAATGTCTTCAACCAGTTCCAGATATTCCGGCGGGATCTGCCCGATCAGCTCCATCAGCTTTTCATTATTTTCTGTAGTAAAAACTTTCTGAATCCTACTCTCATCAATCACATCTCCCTTTTTGGCGTGAAATCCGATGCCCGTCCCGACTACAACGATCTCCCCGCGCTTCTTTTCATATCCCATCACCACATTATTGTTCAGCGGTTGCACTATCTTGATCATTACTCATGCCCTCGTAAGCTTCATTAACTGCTCTCCCGCTTCGATTACCGGCTGATTTGTAGGCTCCAGCCGAAAATCACCTGAGTTTTCAACTACCACCATCGTTGTCATGTCATATTTCTGTCCGATATTTTTCAGGTCAATGTTCATTAAAAGCTGACCCTGCGTCACATGATCTCCCTGCTTGACCTTAACATCAAAGCCCTTTCCATTCAATTCCACAGTATCAATGCCCACATGCATGATAATATTCGCGCCATTTTCCGCCTCTATGCCAATCACATGCCTTGTGGGAAACACCACAGAAACAACTCCTGAAACCGGTGCATACAGCTTTCCCGCATCCGGTTTAATCGCAATTCCATCGCCCATTATTTTTTGTGAAAACACCACATCAGCTACTTTCTCAAGTGGCGTTACTTTGCCTGATATTGGAGCATATATCGTATTTACGTCAGGATTTTTAATCTTCAGGTTTTCCGCTCTTCTGCTGAATAAGCTCATTTACGCCTCCGGATTCTTTATAAAAAATAAAAAACCAAAATCAACTATAACACGTTGATTTTGGTTTAGCCTGCATTACCAGTGACATTCCCAATGTCTCTCTTGAACTAAGTATAGCCTAGCAAAAATCTTTTAAGGTGTCAATCCAAAAAGTGTCCAACTTTCTTCTTGCGTTTTTATAAGTTTTCACTATAAAAATATATAAAATCTCATATCTGCACTTTCTTCATATAATACCCGAAGCTTCCCTCCTGCGCCGGTATTTTGGCACTCTCAAACCCCTCAAATCCATAGAATAAGGCCGCTGCCCTCTCCTTTTCATAC
>JAJQGR010000004.1 GCA_021200345.1 Lachnospiraceae bacterium
GGTTTAACTATCGGAAGCCCCGGGCGGCGTAGGGGGGCGGATTTTACTATGCGGCATTAAATGAGGTTCCGGTGATTTCCTGTTTCGTGGAGATTCAGGATCTGTCTGAACGGGAAACGGAGGAATTTTACAAGACCCGATGGGTGATGCACGTGCTGCCGACCATTTATCCGGATCCGCAAAAGGATGTGAGAACCAACAGTCTGGAGATGATGGATCAGGATTATCGGCAGAAGATGGCGGCTTATGAGGAGGCTTACGGCAAAAAACTGACTTACGCCAATGAACAGGGGGACGTGGCGGGATGGATTGCGAAGGAGGCGTGAAACCCGGTACAGATGAAGAGTAATGGTGTAAAAACGGACGGAGAAAAAGAGAAGTCAGCGGAACTGAGACTGGGCATCGATATCGGCTCCACCACGGTGAAATTGGTGGTCATCGATGCTCAAACATATCAGGTGATTTATTCTGTCTACCGAAGGCATCATGCCAGGCAGATCGGGACAGCGGCGGCACTGTTAAAGGAGGCGGCTGGGAAGTTCCCCGGAACGACTCTGAGGGCTGCGGTGTGCGGCTCCGGCGGAAAACCGGTGGCGGAGGCTGTGGGAGTTCCCTACGTTCAGGAAGTGGTGGCAAACGCCGCTGCTGTCTGCGCCCTCTATCCCCAGGCCAGGACGGCGGTGGAGCTGGGAGGGCAGGATGCCAAGCTGATTTTTTTTCATTATGACGAGCAGAAAAAAGAGCTGACGGCGTCGGATATGCGTATGAACGGAAGCTGCGCAGGGGGAACCGGAGCTTTCATTGATGAGATTGCCGCGCTTTTAAACGTGGAGCCGGAGCAATATGAAGCGCTGGCGGCGGCCGGAAGTCACATCTATGATATCTCCGGCCGCTGCGGGGTGTTCGCCAAGACGGATATCCAGCCCCTGTTGATTCAGGGGGCGGCCAGAGAGGATATCGCGCTCTCCGCCTTTCATGCCATTGCCAAACAGACCATCGGCGGCCTTTCCCAGGGACTGGAGCTGGCAGCGCCGATTATTTTTGAGGGCGGGCCGCTGACCTTTCATCCTACGTTGGTGAAGGTGTTTGCGGAACGGCTGCATCTGAAAGAAGGTGAGATTCTGATTCCGGAGCATCCGGAGACTATTGTGGCCCGGGGCGCGGCCATTGCCATTGACAGGCTTTTAGGGCGGGAAGATGAGGCAGCCTGGTCTGGAATGTCCCTTTCCAAAATGGCAGAACAACTTTCCACTTTTCTGAAAAAGAAGGCAGAGCGGCCGGAAACCTGCAGCCGTCCATTTTTCTCAGATAAAAAAGAGAGGCAGGCCTTTGAGGCGCGTCACGACGCGGAGCGCATGAGAGTGGAGGAGCCCGAAATCCGCAATGGGGAGCTTTGCGCTTATCTGGGCATAGATTCCGGCTCTACCACCTCCAAAATGGTGCTGATGGATGAACAGGAGCGGGTCATCGACCGCTTTTATGCCTCCAACCGGGGCCAGGCGCTGCAGGTAGTCTGTGACGGCATCCGGAGCTTTTACGAAAAATATGACAAACAGGGCGTCAGCCTGCGCATTCTGGGTGTGGGCACCACAGGCTACGGAGAAAAAATGCTGGCCAAAGCCTTTGGGGCGGACTATCATATTGTAGAGACGGTGGCACATGCCACAGCGGCGCTTCGGTTCTTCCCGGAGGCGACTTTCCTTCTGGATATCGGCGGACAGGATATGAAAGCCATCTGGCTGGAGGACGGGGTGATCACCAATATTATGCTGAATGAGGCCTGTTCCTCCGGCTGCGGTTCGTTTCTGGAGACCTTTGCGGAAAGCCTGAACATTCCGGTGGAGAAAATCTCCGACGAGGCTTTTGCCTCCGAAAATCCGGCCCGTCTTGGAAGCCGCTGCACTGTGTTCATGAACAGTACCATCATCAATGAGCAGAGAAACGGCAAAAGTCCCCGGGACATCATGGCGGGACTGTGCCGCTCCATTATTGAGAATGTGTTCACAAAGGTGGTGCGCCTTTCCAACACGGACACGCTGGGGGACTGCGTGGTCGTGCAGGGCGGCACTTTCAACAACGCCGCGGTGCTGAGAGCCCTGGAGGAGTACCTGGGAAGAGAGGTACACCTGGCGCCTTATTCCGGGGAGATGGGTGCCCTGGGGGCGGCGATGCTGACACGCAGCCATATCGAGGAATACGGATACGCGAATCAGAAAGGGTCTTCCTTTATTGGCAGAGAGGGGCTGGCCGCTTTTCATTATGAAACCAGAACCGGCGTACAGTGTCCCCGTTGCGCCAATCATTGCAGCCGCACGGTAATTTCCTTTTTCGATGGAAAAGAGGATGATGTCAATGGAAAATACTATGTGACGGGGAACCGGTGCGAGCGCGGAGAGGTGCTGACGGTTGAGGAACGGGAGCAGGAAACGGGCGCGGCGTCGACCGTGAAAGAATCGCCGGCGCAGCCCGTATCTGTCGCTGAGACAAAGAAGCCCCATCCCGTGGATTTATTCGCTGAGCGCGAAGTCCTGCTCTTTCAGGAATACCCTTATCACGCTTCTGATGTGAGAAAGGAGGTCATTGGACTGCCCAGGGTGCTGGAATTCTGGGACAGCTGCCCTTTCTGGAGCACTTTTTTCAGGGCGCTGGGATTTCAGGTCCGCC
>JAJQGR010000238.1 GCA_021200345.1 Lachnospiraceae bacterium
TTATGTGTATAAGAGACAGCCGTTGGTTGCGTCATACATGTCCATCAGCCCCTTATGAGAGCAGACATTTAAATGGGACAGAGTATCCAGCAATGCGGGTCTCACATCCTTCCGCTCCAGATCCTCCCCGACCTTCGGAACAGCATACTGTTTCAGCACATTCTCTTTCTCGTCAGGCATCTGAGCGATCACAGCAGTTTCCTGGTGAGCTCCGTTGGTGTCTAAGAATGCTCTGGACAGGTTGACGATCTCATCCCCCCGCCAGCAAAGCTTCAGCCTGGGCTCCTCAGTGACCACAGCCACCTCCACAGCCTCCAGATTCTCTTCGTCCGCGTATTTCATAAACTCCGCCACATCCGCCGGATCCACTACCACAGCCATGCGCTCCTGAGACTCGGAGATGGCAAGCTCCGTGCCGTCCAGTCCGGCGTATTTTTTGGGCACCTTATCCAGGTCAATCAAAAGTCCGTCCGCCAGCTCTCCAATGGCCACAGACACGCCGCCGGCGCCAAAATCATTGCACTTTTTGATCAGTCTGCTGACCTCGGGCCTGCGGAACATTCTCTGAAGCTTGCGCTCAGTGGGGGCGTTGCCCTTCTGTACCTCCGCGCCGCAGACCTCGATAGAAGAAACCGTATGGGCCTTGGAAGAACCGGTGGCTCCGCCAATGCCGTCTCTTCCGGTCCTGCCGCCCAGCAAAATAATCACATCCCCCGGATCCGAGGTCAGGTGCTTCACATTTTCTCTTTTTGCCGCCCCCATCACCGCGCCGATTTCCATGCGCTTGGCCACATAATTGGGATGATAAATTTCTTTCACATAGCCGGTTGCCAGACCGATCTGATTGCCATAGGAGGAATATCCTCCGGCCGCGCCCCGGACCAGTTTTCTCTGAGAAAGCTTGCCCTTCAGGGTTTCGGATACGGGCACCGTGGGATCCGCCGCTCCGGTAACACGCATGGCCTGATATACATAACCTCTGCCGCTTAAAGGATCGCGGATGGCGCCGCCAAGGCAGGTGGCCGCGCCGCCGAAAGGCTCAATCTCCGTGGGATGATTGTGGGTTTCGTTCTTAAAAAAGACCAGCCACTCCTCAGTCTCCACATGACCGTCTTCGTACTCCACCTCCACAGGTACCACCACGGAGCAGGCATTAATCTCATCGCTCTCCTCCATGTCATTTAACTTGCCTTCTTTTTTCAGCTTCTTCATGCCGATGGTGGCAAGATCCATCAGGCAGATAAATTTGTCCGGGCGGTCGCGATATAACTCCTCCCTGGTATCCAGATAGCTCTCAAAGGTGGTCTGGATGGGAGTAGAGTAATAGCCGTCCTCAATGGTAATATCCTTTAATTCAGTGGAAAAAGTAGTATGCCGGCAATGATCGGACCAATAGGTGTCCAGCACCCGGATTTCAGTCATGGACGGATCCCGCTTTTCCTCCTTCTGAAAATAATGCTGAATATGCAAAAAATCACGGAACGTCATGGCCAGGCCAAGAGAATCATAGAGTCCGCGAAGCTCCTCTTCTCCCATATTGTCAAAGCCGCTCAGAATTCTCACATTCTCCGGCTCCTCATACCTGGTAATCAGGGTATCCGGCTTCTGCAGACCGGTCAGTCTGGAATCCACCGGGTTAATGCAATAGTGTTCAATCTTTTGCAGCTCCTCATCAGTGACACCCCCGGAAATCACATAGGTCACCGCGGTTTTAATGACAGGCTCCTCATCCTCCTTCAAAAAGCGGATACACTGCTCGGCACTGTCCGCCCGCTGGTCAAACTGCCCCGGCAGATACTCCACGCCAAAGATCCGGTCGCCCTCCTCATAGGGGAACTCCTCCGGATAGCATAAATCCACCGGCGGCTCCGCGAACACTGTACGGCAGGCCCTCTCAAAGGTTTCCTCCGTCATATTTTCCACATCATAGCGGATCAGCACCCTGACACCGATGATGGAGGTAATACCGAGATAGTCGACCAGGTCAGCCTGAAGCTCCTTCGCTTTCACTGCATAGGGGGGCTTTTTTTCCACATAGATCCGTTTTACATTACCCATGGTAAGTCCTTTCGTAATATGTTATTATTTGTTTTTACTGACCGGCGCCTTTTATGCCGGCTCCTCCTCCAGAATCAGCCCCAGATTTGCCCAGATTAATGTAAACTGCTCCTCAATCTCCGCCTCGGAGGGCTTCATGGACAGCATACTGACCTTCATGCCTTCAATGGTATACATGATCTGTCTGGCCGCGCCCGCCGGGTCATCGCAGTAGATTTCCCCCCGCTTCGCACACTGACTCAATAATTGCTCCAGGGCCCGAACCGCCGCCCGGAACTGTTCTTTCACAAAATTCTCTTTTCCTTTTAACTGATGGGCAAAGGCATACTCATAAGTGGCCATGGCCAACGTCTGATCCATCCCCATCAGCTCCGCTTTCTGCGCATCCAGGAAAACCTGAAGCACATCCAGAGGCGTGGATTTTTCATTCAGCGTCTTTCCAAACACGTCTTCTCCCGCCTCCGCGTCCTGATTTAATACCTCCAGGAAAATTTCCTGTGTGCTGGAGAAATACAGATACAATCCGCCCCTGCTGATCCCGCAGGCGTCGATAATATCCTTCATGGTCACGCTCCTGTAACCCTTC
>JAJQGR010000346.1 GCA_021200345.1 Lachnospiraceae bacterium
ATAGCCGAGCTTTTGTTCCAGTTCTTTCTGCCCTTCTGGCGTCGCGCCGTACTGCATTCTCATCCTCCGTTAAAACAGCCCTTAAAAAAGGGCTCTTTTTTTACGCCTTTTTGGCCAGCTCCGTCTTCAGCGCTTCCACACAGTCGCGAACGGTTTTCATGGAATCGCTCTCAAAGATTTCGTCCGGAAATTCCACGTCAAATTCATCCTGGATATTCAGAATGACCTGGTACAGATCCAGGGAGTCGACTCCCAGATCTTCGCTCAGGTTGGTATCCAGAGTGATGTCCTCTTCCTTCAGATGAAGCTCTTCCATGATGATTTCTCTTACTTTTTCAAATTCCATTGTGAGGTCTCCTTTTCTTATTTTTCATATTTATTGATTTTCGTCGATATCAAGAGCAGCCTGAATTTTGTCATTGATGTGCTGCTCAGTGAAGCCAATGCACTGCAATATGGAGTTCTTCACTTCCGTGACGCTGGCGCTGCCGTGGGTTTTGACCACCAGGCCGCGAAGGCCCAGCATGGGAGCTCCGCCATACTGGTCCAGGTCAAATTTTTTCAGGGTTTCCTTCAGGGCAGGTTTTACCAGAAGGGCGCCGATTTTGCTGCGGAAGGTGGAGACCATGCCGGCCTTCACTTCCTTGATCAGGGTGCCTCCCACGCCTTCGTACATTTTCAGGATCACGTTGCCCACAAAGGCCTCGCAGACGACCACATCCACGCCGCCCGCGGGAATGTCCCTGGCCTCCACACTGCCGACGAAATTGATATCCTTACATTCTTTCAGAAGTGGGAAAGTCTCTTTCACCAGGGCGTTTCCCTTTTCCTCCTCAGCGCCGATATTCACGATTCCCACTGTGGGATTTTTCACCCCCATAATGTTCTCCATATAGATGGATCCCATTCTGGCAAACTGCACCAGATGCGCGGGACGGGCGTCCACGTTCGCACCGCAGTCGATGAGCAGGGATACGCCTTTCGCCGTAGGGATCAGAGGGGCTAAGGGGGCCCGGTCCACCCCTTTCAGCCTACCGACCAGAAGCTGGGCGCCTACCAGATTGGCCCCGGTGCTGCCCGCCGACACGTATGCGTCGCACTGCCCGCTTTTGACCAGCTTCATGGCCACCACAATGGAGGAATCCTTCTTTTTACGGATCGCGTTGGCCGGCGGCTCCGCCATCTCGATCACTTCCCCGGCATTGACGATCTCCAGCCGATCCTGGGGATAGCTGTATTTGGAAAGCTCATTTTTTATCACATCCTCTTTTCCTACCAGAAACACCTTAATCCTGTCGGAGGCCTTCAGCGCCTCCACCGCGGCTTCCACAGTCACACCGGGGGCATTATCGCCGCCCATGGCATCCACCGCTACTTTTACCAATTCTGCCATTTTATCTTCTCCCAAACTCTGTAAGGAACCGGCGCAGACTCTTATACCCGCGTCTGATCTTTTACGGCTTACTCTATAAAACACTACATTCCACTATACTAAACGCCATTTGAAAAATCAAGTCCCTTTTCTTTTCCCGGTGTAAACTCTCTTCTTCCTGCGATACTGGATGCGCGCGTTATTCACCTGCCAGCTCTGGGTCAGCAAATGGATCACCCCGTTTTCATCCACCCGTCGAAACCCAATAAATGAGTTCAGATTCCGATCAATCCCGCCGCAGGTAAGTCTGACGCCGAAACTGGTCATAAATTCGATCCGGTCTCCTTTCACGATGGCCTTACGCACAAAGGCCGTGTACATGGCCTGGTCAAATTCCAGAAAATCCGGCGGTGCGCCCTCCTGCGGCCCTGCGTCCGCATTCAGTCCGTAAATGTTTAATTTCTGCCCGGCTCTGTTACAGTCCGGAAGCTTCTCCAGACACTGGCAAAAAAGCGTAAACTTTCGTTTTCTGTCAGCCGCCTCCCTATGGATATCCCACCGTTTTTCTTTCTCCTGTGCATATCTTTCGATGCGGCTTTGAATATCCTCCGCCAGCTGATCATAACAGGCCAGCTCCTGGTCCTGCTTTCCCTCCCGTTTAAAAACCACCTCCCGGTACTGCGCTTCCAGAGCCGCGATCTGCTGATCCAGGAGCTCCATCTGCCGGTCAGGAGGCCGGTTCTTTCGATATTCCTCCTCCATACGGCCGCACATAAGACGAAAATCTCTGGCAAGGGCACTTTCTTCCCCATAAAGCCGCTGATCCAGTTTCAGTGTATAGAGCAGCTCCATAAAGCTTTGCTCAATGGCGGTCTCATTCACAATCGGAGACGGACACTGTCTCTCAAAGGCTTCCCTTTCCTGTTTGGAAAGACTCCCTCTCTTTCCCTCCCTGCCCAGATATTTTGTCTCACACCGCCAGACTCTGTAGGTGTATGACCAGGTCTCTTTGTAAAACTGACGCTCCTCCTCAGAAAGATCGTCACCTCTCTCATCCCTGTATCCGGCCGCAGTCCCGGTATATCCGTGTCTCTCAAATCCGGCGCCGCATTCCCCGCAGACAAGCCGATAGAGATGCTGCTGCCTGGCATTTTCCTGTTTGAAGGGTGCCCCGTTCTCAACCTCCTCTCTCCCCCGGAATGCGGCCTGAACCCTTTCCCATGTGAACCGGTCTATGATGGCCGGATGATGATTTTCCACATAATATTTGGG
>JAJQGR010000207.1:0-6925 GCA_021200345.1 Lachnospiraceae bacterium
TATAAACATATTCTCATCATTTGTAATCGTCTTGAATAATCCCAAGCAACGGTCCGCTCCATTAGGAAACAGTTGCTCAAAAACGGCCTCATCCAGTTTATCACACCAATCGGATATTATAGAAGTAAGCGAGGCATGCTCAATAAAATCTTCTTGCTTATTTGCGCTGAAAATTATCTTTGTCTTCAAAATCAAATGAGCCTTTAGCGCATCAATCATTCCATCAAACAAGCTCTTTGCGTTCTTAACATCTACAACCAGGTCTTCCCCTATCTCTTCTATTTCCTTCTGGTAATCGAAATCCTGCCGGATTTTTTCAAAAAGCAATTCTTTATTTCCTATGTTCCGTTTAAAATTTGCAAGGAACTTTTTTTGTCGCTCCTGAATCGGTTCCCCATCAGGTAAATTCTTCGCTTCCTTAGTGTATTTGGGAAGTCCCATATACCATCTATTCATGGCTGATGCGACATAATCATATGCATTAACCTGGCGTTCTGCTTCAATAATGTACTCTGAAAATACTCTTGCCAGCCCATGTATATATTCCTCCTTCTTGGGATTCCAATCTAAATACGAAAGAATATAGTTTGACGGCTTCGCGTTAACCTGAAGCAACGTATCAGCATTTAATATTTTCTGCAAGCCCTGTTTGTCACGGATAACAATCTGCTGTTTGTATTCATGAAATACTGCTGCAAGGTACACTGGAATGACACCTTTTCTTATCCCAATATGGTTTTCAGGAAGGATTAGTATATCATACAAATCTTGTAGCGACTTATCCCCGCTTCTTCCAGTTTCCATGACAAAATTCGAAATGGCTCTAAGAAGATTTGCCATCAATGGGTTATCTTCCGGAAAAAGATTAATTTCAGAATGGCCGTCCGTATTAGTCAAAACTCCCGTGCGAATCAAAGTGCTCCTCATAATCGACACTTCCTGTCCAGTTCCTGTCAACCCAAGATTCTCCTCCAACTCATTGCGGAGAAGACCGGTAATGATCTTTGTTCTGCTTGTAACAGCAATACTTGTCGGTTCAATCTTATTTAGCGCTTCATTATTAATAATCGGAGTCTGGCAAAATACATCATAACAAATCTTCGATAACAGTTCCGTCAATGCAGCTTTCCTAATTATTGAGCATTGCCGACCATTATGTATATAGTTTGCTTGCAATTCTTCCGGGTGGCTATAGGAAAATATGTATGCATTAATAACATCGTGCAAATCCTGACAAATTACGTCGTATTCATCGAACAGAATCCTGTCACCTCTCACAGCATCCCTCAATGTAACTGCCGCATTATATTCCCGCACAAGTTCCTCTATTTCCGTATAACGTTTAGGCACAATAAATACATATCTTTCGTACCCTTCACTTGAATGAATAATCTCTTCCTTTAGCTTCGTGACTGTTTCTCTGGACGATGGTATCAGGGCATAAATAACTCCGTCTGCCTCAATTCCCTCACTTTTAAGATTCCAATCGATATCTCCCACCACTTCATCTTCATTAATAAAAACAAACGAAAAATATCTTGTCATTTCCTTCTCGTCATTGTAACGTGAAGGATACATATAGTTATCAAAGTTAAAAGCATTAAGTGTTCCTTTCAAAGTCACGCTCACTCTCTGGCTTTCAACCGTGTCGTGTATTCTTTGCTTGATATCGACACCAGAGGATTCTTTTAACTGAAGGTAATCATTACTTCGTTTATGGTAAATCACATATTCCTTTTCAATAAGATGTTGAATGGCATTGTCAATTTCATCCGTAGAATATGTACTTCTGAATATTTCTGTCAACTCGCCTCTCGTAGGTTTAAGTTTTTCAAACTGCTCCAGAATATAAATCAGTGCTATTGTCTTTATTATCTTTTTCTCCAAAGTCTCTTCCTGAATATTTCCAAGAATGATTTCGGCCAATCGATACACCTTATGTAATCCTTCGGAATAAACCTCTTTTTTCAGAAGAGGCTCGAAATAATCATATATCATATCCGGCGTTATCAATTCAAATTTGTCATCCGCACTTCCAGCAAGGAAAGCCGGGAGCGTGGATACACCGTTCGCCGACAAAAAAGTAAAGAGCGTTCTCTCGTTCTGCGCTATTCTTTCCGACAGACGTGGCAAAATAAATATCGAAACCGGGTGCAAAGGATAACAGTTATAAATAACTTTTCTCGCGGCATCATCAGGCATATCTGAAAAAATCTGATGCCCAACATATCCTTCCATAATTCCTCTGAATTCTGTCTCATGAATACTACAGAACTCTGGCCATAAATTCTTATCCTTTTGAATTACGGACGCAATCACTTCATATGTCTGTGAGAAGTTGTTATTCAAATGAACATGCGAAAAACGCTCCGACACTCCTCGCCAGCCATCAACCTTTTGTTTCGGAAGCTTGTCTATATAATTAGAGATTTCCTTATGAGAAATAAGCATCAGATGCATCTGGTTAGATGCACTCCGATTACATTTCTCGGCAAAATCCTGAAGCATTTTAGTATCACTAACAGAAGCCTCTGAAATATTTGCTTCCAGAAACTTGCTGAATTCATCATAAACCACATAGATACCAGTATAACCAGCCTTCTTTAAATTTCTAAGAGCATCTTCATATAGATCTATTACATCAAATCCAACAAATGGATTAAACACACTTCCTGACGTAAGGGAAGGATAGACCCTCTCAAACAGCTCATATTTTTCAATATCAAAATCTTCCAGTGCTTTCACAAAATCCTTCACCGGCATATCTACCGCTTCCCCAAATTTCTCGTAGGTTTCTGGATAATTCAATTTCCAGCGGTTAATTGTATTGATTGCAGCTTGATAATTAGAATCCGGCATAACATCCATCAGTTGGTTCTCACTCAACGTTCTCTGCAGTGCAAGAAGGAATGCCTGCGGAAGACTGGTATTGCTTCCACTGATTACAACTGGTAGTATTTTTTTATCACTTTCATAATAATTCAAGACCGCCTGATAAAGCCTTTCATTCTCCTCAAGCTTTGGAAGCATTTTCTCAAACAGCGTCAAATCTTTCTTCATGAGAATCGAAAGTATCATCAGCACAATGTGCGACTTTCCTTTTCCGTATGCACCAATCAATATTCTCGCACGATCAGTCGCCGAATCACTTGTGCTTATCAACACATCCTCTAACAGCTTTAATGCAGAATTTGTTGGTATGAAATTTTTCAGTTTACTGTCATCATTAAGGTCATATGCTATGTTAATAGCATATTGGAAGCCTGAAGCAACAGAAATCATCTCGCTCATAAACGTTCTCCTTCAATATCCGCATAATATCTGTCTACACAACCCTCAAACGTCAGATCGTTTAATATCCTTATAACATCCAAACCTGCGGTCCGAATAATTTTTATCTCTCCCGTTTTCTCTACATTATGAAGAATGTCCATCATACAAATGGCATCAAGATTAAATGTACGGCCTATATTACATTTTTTAGTCAGCAAATCATTTAACGGTATCGATTTTTCATCTCCGGCTTGTTCTACTATGATAGCCAGTATCACCCATGGATTAAAAGAACTCGCTGCCGGAATGCTCTTTCGGTAAGTTTTGTTCTTGCTATCTAAAACATCAACCAATCCCAATTCACCCAAAGGGCAGTCAATATTATTTTCTGGGGACACTTTATCCGGATTAATTTTCAGTCTTGGCACATAGGTGTTAATTATACAAGCAAAATCATCATTCAGTGATCGGATTGCAACCGTTTTTGCCTTCGACTTTTTCTCTTCATCGTCATCTGTCTCTGAATTCATTTTTATGAAATTCTCTAGCCCACGAACAAAGTCTTCCCTGCCGAATTCAGTCATATTAAACTCATTAAAAAAATAATACCACGCTGTGGCATCGTTATTTTGAGATGCCAAACGGTAATGTAAAAGCTGTAATGTTCCTAATTCTTCTATGTAAGTGTCATGTTCAAATACGCGTTCACCAAGAGAAGTAAATGTCTGTATGCGTCTCCCTTTTGTAGGTTCCTTGGTCAATCCGGTTACCTGCATCCAATACCTAAGCGCCTTAACCATATTAGCACCAATGCCAAGCACATCCATTGGATTTTCTTCTCTGCTGATAAAAACATTCGGAGCCTGAGCCACATGGCGCATTCCTTTGCTTAACCAGCCTTTTCTTATAAAAAATGTATCATGAGCTCGAAACTTCATATCCATAAATCATATCCTCCAACCAGATCACTTACTCCTTACTGTCCTTAAATATTTATCCATTGTGCAACCACCATCCAAGTATTTAGCTGAAACGCACATCTTGCAGTGGACACACTTTTGGGGATCAATATAATAATCATCCCCCATTATCGATATCGCACCTGCTTTACAAAGTGATTCACACTTCAGGCACTTTCTGCAGGCATTATACTTGCGAATTTGATATCCTATCATTCTCTGAAGGTCATCATGATCTGCCACATTCATTGTCCTGACTTTTACAGCATAATCATACCCATCCTGGCTGAAGGGCTGAATAGATATGATTGGCACATTGGTACGAATGTCAAGCACAAGTGTTTCGTTAAGTATCTTTCTGCCCAATTCAGGTGCAACACGACCAAACGGAACAAACATACCTACCAAATCATCGCTATATGGCTTTGTCAACCTGTATATCTTTGCATGATCCTCTGTAGTGCAGTTCGTAAATTTAATCTTAACATCGGACGCTGCTGCCAAACCTTTTCCACCTTGTCGAGCCTTCCACATCCCTGTGTCAACATAATTCTCCGCATCAGGTTTTCCGACTTTTTTAGCGAACTCCACCAGGAAATCTCTCCACTCCTTTGATTTCTCTGGCATATAAATTCTCGACAAGAATTGCGCCCTTTGATTATTGTTTGGGCAGCACCAGCATCCTACCCTGTCATACCCCCAACGATACGCTTCATTAAAATCAATATGCTCTGCCAGAATATACAGCCAAACATCTATATCTCTCCAAAAGAAAATCGGAGAGGCAACTGTTTGCTTTTGTATTTTTACTGACTCAGCATCTGACTCTATACGATTATATTTGCTTCGGCTAACCGATTCTGCTTTTCTAATACCGTAAAACGTGAGAATCTGCTGATTATTATAATATCCGTTCAGTACTCGCGTGATAGGGCCTGTTTTAAACATAGAACAACACCAACGCATCATTCTCGCCGGAGGACCAATATCCTCACACACATCCATGAAGTTCTGCTCATTGTTCTTTGCAATCTGAAAGATGGCATATGGATGATCGTGTCGATATCGTTTCGCATATTCTATAGTCGACGGGAATTCCAGGGTCGTGTCACCAAATATGTGCACAAGGCTCGGATTGCTTAGTGCCTTAGTAACAATATCCGCCGTAACAGTAGAATCCTTCCCACCCGAAAAAGATATAACCAGATTCTCTTCTTCAAATTTTTGGGCACTATCGCATATGAACTCATAAGCTTCATCAATTAGATAATGCAACCTATACTCATTTGCTTTGATAAATTGCTGCATATGCTGTTCAAAATGTTCATATGTATTACCGGCTTTATATTCTTCTAATTGTTTTGACAGTCGATCTGTATCTGCCTTCTGAAACAATTCTTTCGGCAGAGTAATTGTTTTGCCGTTTACATAATACCGATTGTTTTCCGCCCAAACAGATTTATCCATCCATTCATACGGTGTTAAATCCAGAAGCAATTCTATCAGCAGTCTCTCTTCTGGAAAAACCGGTCTTAAATCCGTAGAAAGATACCTTGTCTTTTTCCCACAAATAGGACAGTAGCCTTTATCAACCTGATTTGTCAGATTGATTATCGGCACATTACACTTCTTACACCAATAAACTTTTATAGGAGTATCAGCAGCCGTTACATCACCGCAAATAGGGCAAATATTTTCATCTGTTTCAATATTGCAAGTCTTACACCACATCCCGCCGCTACGCCTTTCTTAATCCTTTTTTGACGTAAAGAAAGCACCCAGTATCCCTGAAAATCAGGAGCCTGTCCGGGTGCCTCAGCATTTTGGTCTATATCTGTAACGTTCAGTCGAAATCTGCTATAAAATCAGTTTATTTTGTTCTTTCTTCTAAGTTGTGCAATTTCTTTTCTGATTTCGCTCTATTTCCTGTCATTTTTCCTCCTGAACCATACACCTTTCACCCGGATCAATTTTCTGGATAACGTCAACCAAGGACAGTTTAGCATAGCATGCCACAAAAGTCAAAGGGAATCGAAAATTTCTCTTGACAATTTTGGAAAACCGTGTTATGCAAAACAAATGTTCTGTCTTGTTATTATCTCCCGCATGTGGGCCTCTCAAAAATACATAACCAATTAACAGCAGTTTCCTATCCACAACCCCTCAAAAAGCAGTTTAGTATCCACAACCCACCCTCTAAAAAGTAGTTTCCTATTCTCGCTCAACCTTATCTCCCCACATGGATATGTTTTGTCAGAAAACAAGAAAAGGCTTTCACCACGTCACCGTTTCCCCGGCCAAGTGGCAAAAGCCCCTGTTTTCAAGCCTGTTTTGGGCTCATTGTGTGTCGTTTCTTGACATCAATACTATAGTCTCGACGTTCGCGCTCCAGCAAAACTGATCCACGCAGCATCCCCGCTGCACCTCATATCCGGCGGCCAGAAAGGCCTCCAGGTCTCTGGCCAGGCTGGTGGGCTTGCAGGAAATATACACAATATGTTCCACGCCATAGGATAAAAGCTTCTGCAGGGCTTTCGGGTGAACCCCGTCCCGGGGCGGATCCAGGATGATCAGATCCGGCTTCTCGGAAATGGTATCCAGGACCTTCAGCACGTCCCCGGTTAAAAAAGTGCAGTTGGTCAGACCGTTTAAGGCAGCGTTCTCCCGGGCCGCCTCCACCGCTTCCTCCACGA
>JAJQGR010000207.1:6935-12604 GCA_021200345.1 Lachnospiraceae bacterium
GATCTCCACACCGATGACATGTTCTGCCGCAGGGGCCATCAGCTGAGCGATGGTGCCGGTGCCGCTGTACAGGTCAAAGACAGTTCCTGTGCCGCCGCCGGACTCCTGAATATAACGGCGAACCGTAGAATAGAGCACTTCCGCCCCGGTGGAATTGGTCTGAAAAAAGGAGAAGGTGGAGATTTTGAAAGTAAGCCCCAGCAATTTCTCATAGATAAAATCCCGCCCGAACAGAACGGTAGTCTCATCACTTTGCACTGTATCGGCCACGGAATCGTTGCGGATGTGCAAAATGCCCTGAATGGAACCGGACAGAGGCAGCGAAAGCAGCATGTCCCGGTAGTCGACTGCCACTGTTGAATCCGCCTTTAATTCCCCGCTGGCAACCAGCGCGATCAGGATTTCTCCTGTGGCATGGGCCTTTCTCACCAGCAAATGGCGCAGCGCCCCTGTATGGCGCTGCCTGTGGTAGTAGCTGACCTTTCTCTCCTGAAAAAAGGACAGCGTGGCGGCCAGAATATCCCGATAATCCTGATCCACAATCTGACAGTCCGAGACGGTGACCACATCATAAAAGCTGCCTCTTTTGTGCATGCCAAGAGAAAGAGGACCGTCCTTATATTCATCCCCGAAGGTGAATTCCATCTTGTTGCGGTATCCGAAAGGATGGTCCGCGTGAAAAATTCCCTCCCAGCGAATTTCCCTCTCCCGTCCTTTCAACGGTTCCGCCAGCAGGCGCCTTACCTGCTCTTCTTTGATTTTCATCTGTTCCTCATAGGGCAGACTTAAGTAGGTGCAGCCCCCACAGGTACCAAAATGAGGACAGGGAGCCGGAATCTGCTCCGGGGCAGGGATCATCACCTGCTGCAGATTTCCCTCCGCCTTTCCGCTGCGCATCTTGCTGACCCGAAAGGAAATGGTCTGTCCGGGAAGCGTGTTTTTAACTATGCATGTGCGGCCGTCCACGTGCAGAATTCCCTTGTTGGGGAAGTCCACCCGCTCCACAGTGCCCTGATGAATTTCACCTTTTTTCATGAAAAATTTCCTCTCATAAACACCACAAAAAGGACATATTGCTATGTCCTTTTGCTTTTCACTGATAGCATCGTAAGCAACGTATACTTACGGCCCGGATTTACTCTTCCGTCTTCTCTTCCGCCTCAGCCGGCTCTTCTGCAGCTGCTTCCTGGGCTGCCCCATCCTCTGTTTTCTCTGCGGCCGCCTCTTCCTTTACCGTCTCAGTGGCAGAGGCTTTCTCCTCATCAGCAGGCTCTGCAGTCTCTTCCCCAGCAGGCTTTTCCGCTTTCTCAGGCTCTTCTTCCTCCTCATCGTCCGCAGTGTATACCACATCCAGCTCAATGTAGGAACTGTCATCGTCATCATCATCAAAGTCATCGAAATCATCGTCAAAATCGTCATCATCACACTTGCTTCTGTCGAATATCTTATAAACCGCAATGGCAATGCCGGCAATCACAACGATGGCTCCGATCACACAAAGAACCGTGGCCAGTCCTTTATTCTTTTCTTTCTTCTCCGCGCTCTTAATAGCGGCGGCCAATTCATCAATTTTCATTCCTAAAAGACGTCCTTTCGTTAAATTTAAAATAGTATAACATAAAAAGTAAATTCTTACTATAGGGTTTTACAATTTTTTTGACCCATTCCAATTACCGTAACTGTCAGCATTTTTTCAGCTTTGCGAAAGAGGCGAACATCACCTTGGTCCCGTATTTTTCAAAATCTACCGTCACCTTGTAGTCCCGGGGCTCCTTTACAATGACCGTCACCGTACCCTCTCCAAACTTGATATGCCGCACCCGGTCGCCCGTCTCATATCCCAGGCTCTGATCCGATCCGGCCATCCCTTTTGAGACGGCTCCGGATTTCTGCAGCTGCTCCATATTTCTGGCAATAAAAGGTTTCACATTCTCCGGCGTCACCTTCGGCTTTAATGTGGCCTTCGGACGGTAATCGTACACCGGGCGGCCCGCGATGGCCTGGCTGAGCTTATCCGCAATCTCATCCTCCCGTGTCCTGGTCTTTGGCAGTCCCCGGTCCAAAAGCTCCTGAGGGATTTCCTTCACAAAACGGCTGACCGCATTATACTGGGTCTCCCCCCTGACCATACGCTGTCCGGCGCAGGTCAGCGTCAGCTCCTCCTTAGCCCGGGTAATTCCCACATAGCAAAGACGCCGTTCCTCCTCCAGATCCTCCCGGTTATCGGAAACAATGCTCAGATAGCTGGGAAACAGCCCGTCCTCCATGCCTGTCAGGTAAACCTGAGGGAACTCCAGCCCCTTGGCACTGTGAAGGGTCATCAACAGTACCCGGTTGATGTCTTCCACATTATCGATATCCGACACCAGGGAAACCTCCTCCAGAAACTCGGTCAGACTGGCCATGTCATGCTCCTCCACATAGGCAGACACCTTATTTCCCAGCTCTTCCACGTTGGCAATCCTGTCCTCAGCCACCTCCCTGTCCTCGGTTTCCTCCAGATAGTCGGTGTAGTGAGTCATCTCCAGAATATCATGATACAGGCCGTCCAGGCCATAATACTCCAGCTTACTGCGAAAGCCCTGAATCAATGTGACAAATGGCTCTATCTTTGCCGCCGCCCGTCCTACGCCAGGAATCCTCTCCGCCACGCACAGGGCGTCATAAAAGCTGATGTCATGACTGTCCGCATAGGCCTGCACCTTGGCAATGGAGGTGGCGCCGATCCCCCTTTTGGGTACATTGATAATCCGTTTCACCGCCACGTCATCCCTGCCATTGTCGATGGTCTTCATATAGGCCAGAATGTCCTTGATCTCCTTTCTGGCGTAAAAATTGACGCCGCCCACCACCGTATAGGGAATACCTGCAAAGATCATCCGCTCTTCCAAAAGCCGGGACTGGGCGTTGGTGCGGTAGAGTACGGCGCAGTCCCGATACTCCGCAATGCCCTCCCGGTTCTTATTTTTGATATCCTCCGCCACAAACACCGCCTCTTCCAGCGCCGTATCCAGCCGCGCGAAGTGAATGGGCTTTCCCTCAGGATGACTGGTCCACAATGCCTTGGCCTTGCGGCCCCTATTGTTACTGATTACCCCATTGGCCGCAGCCAGAATATTGCCGGTGGAACGGTAATTTTCCTCCAGCTTGATCACCCGGGCCTCAGGATAGACAGATTCAAAGTCCAGAATGTTGCGGATATTGGCTCCGCGAAATTTATAGATGGACTGATCGTCGTCGCCCACCACACACAGGTTGTGGTATTTGTCCGCCAGCAGACGAATCAGTTCAAACTGAGCTGTATTGGTATCCTGATACTCGTCCACCATAATATAGCGGAACCGTTCCTGATACTGGTTTAACACCTCCGGACAGGTTCGAAACAGCTCCACACACTTGACAATAATATCGTCAAAATCCATGGCGTTATTTTTCTGCAGGACTTTCTGATATTCTATATAAGCCTCAGCGATTTTTTTCTGCGTAAAATCATATCCGGCATTTAACCAGAACTCGTTGGGGGAAATCAGCTCATCCTTGGCCGAGGAAATGGCGGACAGTACTGTCCGCTCTTTCAACATTTTATTGTCAATATTCAACCGCTTCAGTACGTCCTTCATCACTCCTTTTTGATCGTCAGTGTCATAGATGGTGATATTATTATCATAACCGATTCGATCCGCATAACGCCGCAAAATGCGGATACAGGTGGCGTGAAAGGTGGCTACCCAGATCTGCTCTGAGCCAAACCCCACCAGAGAATTCACCCGCTCCCGCATTTCTCCGGCAGCTTTGTTGGTAAAGGTAATGGCCAGAATATTCCAGGGGTTGACCCCCTCCTCCTCAATCAGCCAGGCAATTCTGTGCGTGATCACCCTGGTCTTGCCGCTGCCGGCGCCTGCCAGCAGCAGCACCGGTCCCTCAGTGGTGGTTACCCCCTGGTACTGCATCTCATTTAATGTATCATGAATACTCATTCTCTGTTTACTCCCTCATTTTCCATAAAACTGTTGTCAGCAGATTGTTGTCTGTCAGAAAGCCTTCTATCCTTACTCAATCGATTTCAGCGCCTCCGCCATATTGATTCTGCGCAGCTTACCACGCATCACAAAATCCACAAAGACGGTGAAGCCGAACACAATGACCGCCCCGTAAAGGAAACTGGCAGGCAATATTCTCGTTTTAAATGAAATCATATCTATGGTAATCTGGGCCAGCACAAAATCCGTCAGCCACACACCTACCGGCATACCGCAGACAATCCCCATGGCGGAGAGCACCAGATTTTCCCTGAAGACATACTGTCTGACCTCCCTGGCGTAAAAGCCAAGCACCTGAATGGTGGCGATCTCCCGCACCCGCTCCTGAATGTTAATATTGCTCAGGTTAAATAATACCACAAAAGCCAGCGCTCCGGCACAGACAATAATCAGCAGCACAATGGCATCCATGCATTCCATCATATTCTCCACACGCGCGGCAGTATCTGACATAATCTCAATCTGACTGACACCGTCATAATCGGAAATTTCCGTGGACAGCTCATGTGAGTCCACGCCCTGGCTGACCGATATGTAAACTGTATTGGCAATCCATTCCGTATCAAAAAATTCCTCATAGGTGTCAGGACTGATATAGGCATAATGGTATACATAATTCTCAAAAATCCCGGACACTGTCAGTGTCGTTTCCTCTCCATCCCCATAGGAAAAGGTAATCTCACCCCCAACGTCAACATTGCACTCTTCCGCCAGCTTATCGCTGATCAGCACCTCACCGGCACCCGGATAATCAAGCTCCTGACCATCCGCATGCAGGTTCACCATCTCCATGACGTCATCCTGTGCTGCGATCAGGTACACGCTCTTGGTGGTGCCGTCCAAAGCCTCACTCTCCACGCTCTGCTGGCGCAGCACAGTGTACTGAGCCGCCTCCCCGGAGAGCTCCCCTTCCAGCGCTTCTGTCAACTCTTCACTGACTTCATTCTGGAAAGTGACCACCATATCCATCCGCTGAATCTCATCATATTGATAATCACAGATATCCACCACCGAATCCCGGATGCCAAAGCCTGTGATCACCAGCGCCGTGCAGCCGGAAATGCCCAGAATCATCATGAACATTCTCTTTTTGTACCGGAAAATATTGCGCATGGTCACCTTGCCCATAAAGCTGAAGCGCTTCCAGACAAAGGGGATGTACTCCAGAAAGATTCTCTTGCCCGCGGTGGGCGCCTTGGGCCGCAGTCCCTGAGCCGGTGCCTGATTGACCTCCGAACGCAGAGCCAGATAAGCGCTGCCCACAGAACAGAGCATGGCCGCCGCAAAGGTAATCAGAAACGTTCTCGCACTGAAGGCCAATATCAGGCTGCCAAAACCATACATGGTGCTGTAAGCGTTCCAGATCACCAGCGGGAAAAGTACGCAGCCGCCGAAATATCCTATAACAGCACCGCTTCCCGCGGAAAGTCCCGCGTAAATCAGATACTTGCTCATCACGGCACCGGTTCCGTATCCCATGGCTCTCAGAGAGGCAATCTGCCCTCTTTCCTCATCCACCATGCGCGTCATGGTAGTGGAACATACCAACGCCGCAATCAGGAAAAAGAACACCGGAAATACCTGCGCGATGGCCTCCACAATGCCGGCATCGGCCTCAAAGCATACATA
>JAJQGR010000162.1 GCA_021200345.1 Lachnospiraceae bacterium
TGGATGTGACTAAGGATGTGACCGGCGCTGTGTGTGATTTCCAGCCTGAGGAGATCAAAGCGACGGAACCATCGGTATCTTATACGAAAGAAGAGCTTGAACAGGTGCTTGCTCTGTTAAAGGAAGCGAAAAAGCCCTTTGTGCTGGTAGGCGGCGGCGCCGTTCTTTCCAACGCCTGGCAGGAGGTTCGTGAATTTGTGGCCAGATTCAACGCCCCGGTCTGCGACACACTGATGGGGAAAGGCGTGATTGACGGAAACATGCCGGAATATACCGGCATGATTGGAATGCACGGCACCAAGGCCTCTGACCTGGGGGTCAGTGAGTGCGACTGCCTGGTGGCTTTGGGCGCCAGATTTTCAGACCGTATTACCGGTGACGCGAAAAGATTTGCTTCAGGCGCGAAGATCATTCAGATTGATATCGATGCTGCGGAGATCAACAAAAATGTCCGCACGACGGCTTCTCTGGTGGGAGATTTAAAGCTGGCTCTGCGCGATATTCTGGCGTCTCTGGATCAGCAGGATCACAGGGACTGGCTTGCTTTTGTGGAAGAGCTGAAACAGAAATATCCGCTGAAATATGAGCAGGATCAGCTCAGCTGTCCTTACATTATCCAGGAGATTGACAGAATCACGGAAGGCCAGGCTCTGATTACCACCGATGTGGGACAGCATCAGATGTGGGCGGCCCAGTATTACACCTTTACGGAGCCCCGCACTCTTCTGACCAGCGGCGGCCTTGGCACCATGGGCTACGGCCTGGGCGCCTGCATCGGCGCGAAGATGGCTCGTCCGGAGAAGCTCTGCATTAATATTGCCGGCGACGGCTGTTTCCGCATGAATATGAACGAGCTTGCCACCGCCAGCCGATACAATATCCCGGTCATTGAGGTGGTGATCAACAACCACGTGCTGGGAATGGTGCGCCAGTGGCAGACCCTTTTCTACGGGAAACGTTACAGTCAGACAGTGCTCAATGACTGCGTGGACTTCTGCAAAGTGGCAGAGGGGCTGGGCTGCGAGGCCATCCGTGTCACTACAAAGGAAGAAGTGGAGCCGGCCATTCGCAGAGCAATCTCCCTGGGACGTCCTGTAGTAATTGACTGCATCATTCCGGAGGATGATAAGGTGCTGCCTATGGTGCCCGCGGGAGCACCCATCAGCGAAGCCTTTGACGGGGATGATTTAAAAGAGCGGGAACAGTAAAATAACAGCAATGTGAATTCTAGGAACCGTAATTCTTATGAGATGCTACTAATGATGAAAAAATCAAAAAAAATCCTGCTGCGGGGAGCTGCGTTCGCAGCCTCCCTGCTGTTATTATGTATACTGGGATATCATCTGTTGCTTGTGCACTACGCCAATACCTTTCCCTATGGAACGTGGATCAATGGAGTTTATTGCACAGGTCTTTCGGTGGAGTCTGTGAACCGGCTGCTCTGCCAGCAGGAATATGACGCCGTGTTGACTGTCGTTGACGAAAATGGGGTGGAATATGAGCTGGACTGCAGTGATTTTGTGACGAATCTGGATTACACGGAGGGCATTGAACAGATTCGGGGGCAGATCCCGTCCGGGCAGGATTTTTCGGAGAAAACATACGTAATCGCGCCGAAAGTTACGGTGGATGAGGAGCGCCTGATCGCTTATCTTGCCACGGCTTCTCCGTTTGACCTGGTGGAAGAAACCTATGTGAGCAAGATTACCCTGGAGTATACGGACACAGGATATGTGATGTCAAACAGCGGTGTGGAAACTCTGGATTTTGACCTTTCCTGTGAAAAAATCCTGGGAGCCATTCAGAATGCGGAAGCTTTCCTGGATCTTGTGGAGGCGGGGTGCTACAGCAGTGAATCCTATAACGCTTCTGACCGGCTTTTGCTGGAGGTCTGGCGTCAGATTGGGGAATATACGGAAAATCATCACATTGTGATCAGCGCGGATGAGGGGGAAAATACCCTGACGGAGCTGGAGCTTTTAGAGTTTCTTGCGAAAGATGAAAACGGGCTTCCCCTCCTGAATGAAAATGGCAGTATTTATTGCGATACGGAAAAGGTGGAGAGCTATTTTTCCCAGATCAGGACTGAGACCAGCACGCGGAATAACAGCTGGGATTTTACCACTCATGACGGTCAGGTGGTGGAGGTCAACAAAGGAAATTACGGAAGAGTTCTCTCTAATGCGGACGCCGCTGCTGAAAGCCTGACGGAGTTGCTGAACCAGTCATCCTGTGATGAGACCATAACGCTGGAATATACCTATTATCCCTCCAGCGCCATTGATAATGATTATGGCCGGGCTATTTCAAGCACGTATGTTGAGGTAGACATTTCCGGACAGCACTGCTATATGTATGAAGATGGGGAGCTGATCTGGGAGAGCGACTGCGTTACGGGAGATGTGGCGAAAGGCAGAGACACCCCAACTGGGGTTTATTACATAGAATATAAGCAGAAAAACCGTACCCTGAAAGGGGAGGATTATGAGACCTTTGTAAACTACTGGATGCATTTTTATGATGGCTGCGGTTTTCATGACGCTTACTGGAGGTCCTCCTTTGGCGGGGAGATCTATCTGAAGAATGGTTCCCACGGCTGCGTCAATCTGCCTCTGGCAAAGGCAAAAGAGCTGTATTCCCTGATTTCCAGTGGAATGACGGTGATTGTCTATTGATTGGGATTGACTTTTTTTTACAGATGGCGTATGATGCAGACTTAGAGATTTTAGCGAATTAAATCGTTGAATTGCCGGATTGCCTTAAAAGGGTTCCAGGCAGGAGACAGGAGGGGTTTTGTTATGTCCAGAGTATATAATTTTTCAGCCGGCCCGGCGGTGCTTCCTGAGGAGGTACTGAGAGAAGCAGCGGAGGAAATGCTTTATTATCAGGGCACAGGCATGTCAGTTATGGAGATGAGCCATCGCTCAAAGGCCTTTGATCAGATCATTAAGGACGCGGAGGCGGATTTGAGGGACCTGATGGGCATCCCTGACAATTACAAGGTACTGTTTTTACAGGGAGGTGCCAGCCAGCAGTTTGCGGCCATTCCCATGAACCTGATGAAAAACCGGGTGGCGGACTATATTGTCACCGGCCAGTGGGCGAAGAAAGCTTATCAGGAGGCTCAGCTTTACGGGAAAGCCAATAAGATTGCCTCCAGCGAGGATCAGACTTTTTCCTATATTCCTGACTGTTCGGATCTGCCTGTTTCTGAGGACGCGGATTACGTGTACATCTGTGAAAACAATACCATATATGGCACCAAGTATCAAAAGCTGCCCAACACCAAGGGAAAACCGCTGGTGGCGGATGTTTCCAGCTGCTTTTTGTCGGAGCCTGTGGATGTATCAAAATATGCTCTGATTTATGGCGGTGTGCAGAAAAATATTGGCCCCGCGGGCGTAGTGATTGTGATTATAAGAGAAGACCTGGTCACGGATGACGTGCTTCCGGGAACGCCCACCATGCTGAAATACAAAACCCAGGCGGACAACGGCTCTCTGTACAACACGCCTCCCTGCTATGGGATCTATATTTGCGGCAAGGTGTTCAAATGGCTGAAAGCCCAGGGCGGCCTGGAGGTCATGAAAGAGCGCAATGAGGCCAAGGCAAAGGTCCTGTATGATTTTCTGGATCAGTCGGAAATGTTCCATGGTACTGTCAGGAAAGAGGATCGGTCCATCATGAACGTTCCCTTTGTGACAGGCGATGCCGATCTGGATGCCAGATTTGTAAAAGAAGCCACCGCGGCGGGCTTTGTGAACCTGAAAGGGCACCGGACCGTGGGCGGTATGCGCGCCAGTATCTACAATGCCATGCCAATCGCCGGCGTGGAAGCGCTGGTGGAGTTTATGAGAGAATTTGAAAAGGAGAATCTGAAATAACATGTACCGGATACATTGCCTGAATCCGATCTCAAAGGTTGGATTACAACATTTGCCTGAAAATTATTCTCTGACAGACAACGTGTCTGAGGCCGACGGTATTTTAGTCAGAAGTGCCGTAATGCACGATATGGAGCTGCCGGAAAGCCTGTTGGCTGTGGCCAGAGCGGGTGCGGGTTACAATAACATTCCCCTGGAAAAGTGCGCACAGAAAGGAATCGTGGTATTCAATACCCCGGGCGCCAATGCCAATGGTGTGAAGGAGATGATTATTGCGGCCATGCTGCTGGCCAGCCGGGATATCACGGGCGGCATCCAGTGGGTAAAAGAGAATCAGCAGGATCCCCAGATTGCCAAAACCACTGAGAAAGCCAAGAAGGCGTTTGCCGGCACCGAGATCATGGGCAAGACCCTGGGAGTCATTGGCCTGGGAGCCATCGGCGCTATGGTGGCCAATGTGGCGGAGCAGCTGGGAATGAAAGTGATGGGGTATGATCCTTTCCTGTCAGTGGACGCCGCATGGAAACTCAGTCACAGTGTAAAGCATGTAACGGACGTCAATGAGATTTACGCAAACTGTGATTTTATCACCATTCATGTGCCGGCCATGGATTCCACAAAAGGCATGATTGGCAGAGACGCGATTGCTCTGATGAAGCCAAACGCCGTGATTTTGAATTTTGCCAGAGATGTGCTCTGCGATGAGCAGGCGGTGGTGGATGCTCTGGCACAAGGAAGACTTCGCAAATATGTCTCCGATTTCCCCACACCTGTGACCAGCGGAAAAGAGGGCTGTATTGTGATCCCTCATCTGGGAGCCTCCACAGAGGAGAGCGAGGACAACTGTGCGGTGATGGCGGTGAAAGAGATAGAGGATTATCTGGAAAACGGCAGCATTGTCAACAGTGTTAATTATCCCCGCTGTCAGGTTGGTCCCTGCAGGACCGCTTCCCGGGTGGCCGTACTGCACAGAAACGTGGCCGGTATGCTGACCGCGATCACTACATGCGCCGCGGACGCGGGTATCAATATCGCTGAGGTTGTCAACAAATCCCGGGACGAGGTGGCTTACACCCTGATTGATCTGGACCAGGAGGCAACGACTCAGGTTACAGACAGCCTGAAAGCCATTCCCGGCGTATTCCGGGTCAGAGTGATCAAATAAAATTAGAGTACAAATGAAAATCCCCGGTCGGGTATGATGTTCCCGACCGGGGATTTTAGATGCAATGGAACCTATCTGAAAAGCATGGGATTCTCCGGATCATTGGCCTGATCCGCAAAAGTCTCTCTCAGATGCATTTCCTCCTGCAGACTGGCCTCGCTCTGCAGATCCATGTATTTGATGAACATTTCTTCCAGAGTGATATTTTCCTCCGCCGCAATTTCCGCAAAGATCGGGCGCAAGGCGTCCAGCTGTCTGGAAACCTGAACCTTCTGAGGCTCAATATCCCCCAGCACTTCCTCTGCGTATTGATTGATGCGCTTTATCATGTTAAATTCTTTCTCAGTCATGAGTCATTTCTTCCTTTCCCTGATGATATGATCGCAATGAACAGTAATAACTTATTGCTCATTCTAACACTTTTAACTTGTATTAGCCAGAATAATTTGCTAAAATGTCCATAAATAAGTTACTATTCACGGCTGTGAATAGTATCATCAATAATCAGGGGTGTGTGACAGGGAGGGTATTGCTTATGAGCACAAAATTATATGATCTGATGAACTGGGCTGATATTGAAGAGATCACCTATTCAGAGTCAGAAAATCCGCACAGAATACTGGGGCGGCACACGATCGACGGCGTGGATCTCATCCAGGCCTATCTTCCTACGGCAACTGCGGCTGTTGTGAAGTTCCCCGGCAGAAAACCCATTGAGATGGAGCTGGTGGATGAGGAGAGCAGCTGGTTTGCGGCGGAAGTAAAATCCTATTACAAGGGGATCTATACTCTTTCTGTGACATACGGAGAAAATGTGGTGGAGTTTGCCGATCCTTATGAGTTTGGCTCTCTGCTCAGAGACGAAGATATTGATAAATTTGAAAAGGGCATTCATTATGAGGTGTATAAGATCCTGGGCGCGCACCCGATGACGGTGAAAGGCGTGCAGGGCACCTTTTTTGCGGTCTGGGCGCCCAACGCCATCCGCTGCAGTATCGTAGGTGATTTTAACAGCTGGGACGGCACCCGCCTGCAGATGAAGAAGACCAGAGGAATTTTTGAACTGTTTGTGCCAAGCATTCTGGAGGGAGCCGTCTATAAGTTTGAGATCAAGGCTAAGGGCGGCCTGACCTATTTAAAGTCTGACCCCTATGCGTATTACAGTGAGCTGCGTCCCAATACGGCATCCGTGGTCACGGATATCAGCCATTTTCAGTGGGATGATGAAGAGTGGATCAAAAATCGGGCAAAGACCCAGAGCCCGGACAGTCCCATCAGTGTTTATGAGGTGTATCTGGGTTCTGTGGCCCGGGGTGAGAACAACGAATATTTAAATTACACCGTACTGGCTGACAGGCTGATCGACTATGTGAAGGATCTGGGATATACCCATGTGGAGCTGATGCCGGTCAGTGAGCATCCTCTGGACGCCAGCTGGGGCTATCAGGTCATCGGCTACTATTCCCCCACCAGCAGATATGGTAAGCCTGAGGATTTTGCCGCCTTTGTCAATAAACTGCATCAGGCCGGGATCGGCGTGATTTTGGACTGGGTGCCTGCCCATTTCCCGCGGGATACCTACGGTCTGTCCAATTTTGACGGAACCTGCCTGTATGAGCATTTTGATCCCAGAAAGGGTTCCCATCCCCATTGGGGAACACTGGTTTATAATTACGCCAGGCCTCAGGTTTCCAATTATCTGATTGCCAACGCCCTGTACTGGATTGAAAATTATCACGTGGACGGTTTGAGAGTGGACGCGGTGGCCAGCATGCTGTATCTGGATTACGGCAGAAAGGATGGGGAATGGATTCCCAATATGTATGGCGGCAAGGAAAATCTGGACGCTGTGGAGTTCTTTAAGCATACCAATTCCATTGTTCATAAGCGCAATCCTCACACGCTGATGATCGCCGAGGAATCCACCGCCTGGCCCATGGTCACCGGAAGACTGGATGAGGGCGGACTGGGCTTTGATTATAAGTGGAATATGGGCTATATGAACGACTTTATCGACTATATCAAGGCCGATCCCTATTTCCGTTCCTACAAGCATAATCAGCTGACATTTTCCATGATGTATGCCTACAGTGAGCAGTATATGCTGGCTTTCAGCCATGACGAGGCAGTTCACGGCAAAGGGACCATGGTGGGCAAGATGCCCGGCAATGAGGATCAGCGTTTCGCGGCACTGCGCATTACCTACGCTTATATGATGATGCACCCGGGCAAAAAGCTGTTGTTTATGGGTCAGGATATCGGAGAGTATCAGGAGTTTTCCGAGCAGAGGGCGGTTAATCTTGACCTTTTGCAGTACAAATATCATCTGGGCGTCAAGACACTGGTAAAGGATCTGAACGCGCTCTATAGAAGCAGCAGGGCGCTGAATGAACTGGATAATAACCCGGATGGCTTTTCCTGGACTAACTGTATCAGCTGGCAGGACTGCTATGTGGCCTTTGTGAGAAAGAGCTCCACCAACGATAAAGCGCTGTTTGTGGTTGCCAACTTCAGCGGCGTCTCGAAGCAGATGACTGCGGGCGTTCCCTGGGCCGGCAAATATAAGGAAATTATCAATACAGATGCTGAGAAATACGGCGGCAGCGGCAATGTGAACCCACGGGTGAAAAAAGCAAAGAAAGTGGCCTGGGACGATCAGCCCTATTCTATCAATCTGAATATTGCGCCTCAGTCCGCGGCGATCTTTGAGATCACTCCCGAGCCGGAAAAAGAGAAAGAAGAGAACCTGGCGGAAAAGCCCGCTACCTATACAAAGAAGACCGTCCCCAAAAGAAAAGCCGTAAGTCAGGCAAAGGAGGCATAAGTCCGGGGCAGCGTCACCGCCCCTGAGAACGGAGAACTTTGAAAAGAAAGACAGGGAAACGATATGATCAGTTTTCTGGATCTGTATGAAACTTCATCATTATTTTCGGTGGTCATGAATTTTCTCATGAAGCTGATCACCGCGGCGATTACCTATGGAGTGGCCGTAAAGCTGATCAAATTTGTGAGAAAACAGCTGCGCAGGCTTCTGGAAAGGCACAATGCGGAGAAAGGTGTGATCACGTTCCTGGACTCGGCAGTCAATATCGGCCTTTATGTGCTTCTGGCCTTTACACTGCTGGAAATGTTCGGTTTTGACACTGCCAGTCTTCTTGCGGTCATTGCCTCCGCCAGTGTGGCCATTGGTCTTGCCCTGCAGGGCGCTTTCGCCAATCTGGCGGGAGGAGTTCTGCTCCTGTTCCAGAAGCCCTTTCAGGTGGGTGATTATATTGTAGCCCATGGGGCGGGCCTGGAGGGAACGGTGGATGATATACAGATTTTCTATACGCACCTGCACACCGCGGACAATAAAATCATCGTCATTCCCAACGGCACGATCAGCGACAGCAGCATTACCAATGTGACAAAGGGCGCAAAGCGGAGGGTGGATGTGGCGGTCAGCATCGCATACGACGCGGATTTGAAAAAAGCCAGAAAGGTTCTGCTGAATATGCTGGAAAATGACGAGGCGACCCTGAAAGAGGAGCCTATGGTAGTTGCTGTCACGGAGCTGGCTGACAGCGGCGTCAATCTGACAGTCCGTGCCTGGGTAAAGGGAGAGGATTATTGGGAAGCGCTCTGGCGCCTGACAGAGAACACCAAGCTGACGCTGGATCAAAATGGGATTTCCATCCCATTCCCGCAGATGGACGTACATATGATTCCGGACGGTACGCAGACGGAGGTAAGCGCAGCCATATCGGAGGAAAATAGCAAACACCGCAAAAAGTCAAAGAGGGAAGAGTGATACAAAACCGGGCACAGACTCATCCGAGGCTGTGCCTGATTTTTTGCAGGAATATTTTAACAGTTTTATTACATCCTAATCGTATCACTGTTCCCTGAACCGGAGGCAGCGGCAGCTGCTGTTCACAGTTTTTGGGAGAATGTATGGGTTAAAGCTGTACTTTTGCCGGATTTTATGGTAAATTAGGGTGTTGTGGGAGGATATGATCTGATGAATCATTCAAAAAAGAAAAAATCCAATATTATTTCCAACCGGCTTTTTATCATGGTTTTCTTTGATATCCTGTTCATCATGATTTCCTCGTTCATGGCGCTGTATATTCGCTTTGAGTTTAAATTTATGGAGATCTGGCCGGAGTTTCTGGATCATTATGCCCATATTTTACCGATGACGATTGTCACTACGATTCTGATTTTTTTCCTTTTCAGACTCTACAGCAGTGTGTGGGAATATGCCAGTACCAATGAGCTGATCAGAATTATTTGCGCGACGCTGTGCTCCGCTTTCGTCCAGCTGGTCATTTCTTATGTTTTCCCTCTTTATATGCCCAGAAGCTATCATGTGCTGTACTGGTTCATGCTTTTTGGCCTGACCAGCCTTTATCGCTTTGGGGGACGTATCTGGAAGAATATTCATTCCATGGGTGCCGCGGATAAGCGTTCCGTGAAAAATGTGATGCTGATCGGGGCGGGAGAAGCCGCCAACGCTATCATCCGGGAAGTGGAGATCAGCCGATACGTGAATATGAAGATTCAATGCATGATTGATGATGATCCCTCCAGGCAGGGAAAATACATGCGTGGAATTCCCATTGTGGGCGGCAGGGAAAAAATCATCGATGCCGCGCAGCAATATCGGATTGATGAGATTATTTTCGCCATTCCCTCCGCCTGTGCGCAAACCAGGAAAGAGATCCTTGAAATCTGCAAAGAGAGCGGCTGTAAGATCGTGACTCTGCCTGGCATGTACCAGCTGATCAATGAGGATGTGTCCATCGCCAAATTAAAGGACGTGGAGATTGAAGATCTGCTTGGCAGAGAGCCTATCAGAATCAACGTGGACGAGATTCTGGGTTATGTCAGCGGAAAGGTGGTGCTGGTCACCGGTGGCGGCGGTTCCATCGGCAGTGAGCTGTGCAGACAGATCGCTTCTCACAATCCAGGACAGCTGATTATCGTGGATATTTATGAGAATAACGCTTATGATATCCAGCAGGAGCTGATCAGAAATTATCCGGAGCTTGATCTGAAGGTGCTCATTGCTTCTGTCAGAAATACCGCCAGAATCGAGAGCATCATGGAAACCTACCGGCCCAACATTGTCTATCACGCGGCGGCTCACAAGCATGTACCGCTGATGGAGGACAGTCCCCGGGAGGCGATTAAAAATAACGTTTTTGGCACTTATAAGACGGCCAGAGCAGCGGACAAATACGGTGTGGAGAAGTTCGTGCTGATTTCCACGGACAAGGCGGTGAATCCCACCAATGTCATGGGCGCCAGCAAGCGTCTGTGCGAGATGGTGGTGCAGATGATGAATGAGAAATCAAGGACCAATTTTGTAGCGGTGCGTTTTGGCAATGTGCTGGGCAGTAACGGCAGCGTCATTCCTCTGTTCAAAAAACAGATTGAGGAGGGCGGCCCGGTGACGGTCACTCATCCGGACATTATCCGCTATTTTATGACGATCTCAGAGGCAGTGTCCCTGGTGCTGCAGGCGGGCGCCTATGCGAAAGGCGGAGAGATTTTTGTGCTGGATATGGGGGAGCCGGTGAAGATTCTGGATCTGGCGGAGAACCTGATTAAACTGTCCGGCCACCGGGTGGGAGAGGACATTGAGATCAAATTCACCGGCCTTCGCCCGGGTGAAAAGATGTATGAGGAGCTTCTGATGAATGAGGAAGGACTGCAGAAAACAGCCAATCAGAAGATTTTTATCGGAAGGCCCATTGATTTTGACAAAGACCTGTTTGAACAGCAGCTGCAGGAGCTGAACGCGGCTGCCAATGACGAGACCAGCGATATCAGGGCAGAGATAAAGAAAGTTGTGCCCACTTATCACTATTCGGAGAATGGAGGATAACGCCATGTTTGTGACGCAGAATATGAAAAGTACAATCACTCCCTTTCCTTCAAAGCTCTGGCTTTCCTCGCCGACCATGCATGGACCGGAGCTAAAATATGTGCAGGAAGCCTATGACACTAACTGGATGTCTACGGTGGGAGAGAATATTAACGAACTGGAAAAGATGGCCTGTCAGAAAGTGGGCTGCCAATATGCCGTGGCCCTCTCCTGCGGGACAACGGCTCTGCATATGGCGGTGAAGCTGGCAGGGGTAAAGCCCGGTGAGAAAGTATTCTGCTCTGATATGACCTTTGACGCCACGGTAAATCCGGTAGTCTACGAGGGTGGGGTGCCGGTCTTTATCGACACAGAGTATGACACCTGGAATATGGATCCGGCAGCCCTGGAGAAAGCCTTTGAGATTTACCCGTCTGTTCGCGTGGTAGTGGCGGCTCATCTGTACGGTACGCCGGGGAAGATCGACCAGCTTCGGGCTGTTTGCCGGGAACATGGGGCAGTTATCATTGAGGACGCTGCGGAGTCTTTGGGGGCAGCCTACAAGGGAGTCCAGACGGGAAGCTTCGGGGATTATAATGCCATCAGCTTTAACGGCAACAAGATTATCACCGGTTCCAGCGGAGGCATGTTTCTGACCAACAGCCTGGAGGACGCCAATAAGGTGAGAAAGTGGTCCACCCAGTCCAGGGAAAACGCACCCTGGTATCAGCACGAGGAGCTGGGGTACAATTACCGGATGAGCAACGTGATCGCCGGGATTGTGCGTGGGCAGTTCTCCTATCTGGAGGAGCATATTGCTCAGAAAAAGGCGATTTATTACAGATATCAGGAAGGCTTTCGTGGACTTCCGGTGCGGATGAATCCCTTCGATCAGGAGAATTCCGAGCCCAATTACTGGCTCTCCTGCCTTCTGATTGAGGAGGATGCCATGTGCCGGCAGGTCAGAGGAGAGCAGGAAGCGCTGTTTTACCCGGAGCATGGGAAAAGCTGTCCAACGGAAATCCTGGAAACTCTGGCAAGGTACAACGCGGAGGGGCGCCCTGTATGGAAACCTATGCACATGCAGCCCATTTACCGTATGAACGGGTTTGTAACCAGGGAAGGCAACGGCAGAGGAAAGACCAATGCCTATATCTCGGGCGGCAGCATGGGGAAAGACGGCAGACCTTTGGATGTAGGAATGGATCTCTTTCACAGAGGCTTATGTCTGCCCAGTGACAATAAGATGACAAAAGAGCAGCAGGATGTAGTGATCGAACTGGTCAGAAGCTGTTTTGAGTAGAGCAGCTGACAAAGAGAAGAAGCAATTTTGAATGGCTGCGGGCGGATAAGAGTAGCGGAATCAGTGTCAAAACGAAAGCAGGGAATTTATGAAAAATATATCAAACGTCTGTTGGACATCATCTGTTCTCTGGCAGTGATCCTTTTCTTTTGGTGGGTGTATGTC